>NZ_JAQWTM010000425.1 GCF_029242675.1 Flavobacterium sp. | reverse complement strand
TTGTCTAAATGCTCTAACATATATAGTACGGCAGCATCGTAATTTAAATCAGTTGCTTCCTTAGAAGCGCATATTGGCGTAGGATATCCTTTTTCTTCAGCACGCTTGTTTTCTTTTTCCATATAAGCACCGCGCACTAATTTCATTCCAATATAAAATCCTTCTTCATTAGCTACTTGGTGCAATCTTTTAAGATAATCCAAACGATCCCAACGGTACATTTGTAAAGTATTAAAAACGATCGCTTTTTCTTTGTTGTATTTGCGCATCATATTAGTAACTAAATCATCAGCGGCATCCTGCATCCAGCTTTCTTCACCATCAATCAGCAAAGCAACATCTTTACTATGACCTTCTTTACATACCGTATCAAAGCGAGCCACTACCCTATTCCATTCTTCTTGTTCTGAAGCTGAAAGAGCTTCTTTATTCCCTACCTTTTCATATAAATCCAATCGCCCTAATCCTGTTGGTTTAAAAACAGCAAAGGGAATTGCAAGTCGCTCCTTGGCAAATTCGATTGTTTTTAAGGTCATACGCAAAGCAGCATCAAATTGATCCTCTTCCTCTTTACCTTCAACAGAATAATCAAGAACCGATGACACACCTGCTGTATACATTTTATCTACTACGGATAGGCAGTCATTTTCGTTCACTCCACCACAAAAATGATCAAATACGGTAGCTCGAATCAAACCCTCTACTGGCAAATTTGCTTTCAAAGCAAAATTAGTAACCGCTGTACCAATTCGAACTAAAGGTTGATTAGCAATCATTTTGAACAAAAAATAGGCACGATCCAATTCAGTATCACTCTTTAAAGAAAAGGCAACTTGCGTATTGTTGAATAATTTTTCCATGTAGCGGTTTTTTACGCAAATATAACCATAGTTTGGTTTTTCAGAATGATAATTCCTCAAAAAATAAATTCGTCGGCTATTTTATAATTATTTTAAATTAAATTCGAACTTAGGGAAAAATAATCAATAAATTTGAACTCTTAAATTTTTGAATCAAAATCAGTTAAATGGGAAAAAAAACTACACAAATTGACAATCGTACAGAAGCTAGCTCCTCTAACAATAATTATTTTGAAATAATTACGCTACTATTTGTCTCCAGTATTTTACTAATTGATTTTTTTCCACAATTTGGTAGTATTGAAATAATTGCTCCTCAATATCTTTATTTGAGTTTACTAAATATCCTTGTTAGTTTTTTTATTTTTCGAAATCCCGAACTATTAACTACTACTATTAAAACCATTTTCCAAAAAAGCATGGTTTTTAAAAGTTATGTAGCCTTCTTGTTTATTTGCCTTGTTTCTGTAATTATGGCAGCAAATTTTTCGCTTGGGCTCATTAGCTTTATTCAGTTGCTGATCATCTTTTGCACTTTTGTTAATTTATCCCTCTTACTTCATAACAGACTTCATATTATCTATCAAATATGTTTTATTGTTGGTATTTCGTTATTTGTTCAATCCTATTTGGCAATTAGTCATTTATTTGAAATTGCAAAGTCAATAAATCTCTCGACGGCTTTTTCTTTTATTCAAGGTAAAACAGGAAACATTAACATTTTTGCTGCTACTTTAACGGGTAAATTACCTTTTTTAATGCTGGGAATCTATCATTTTTCAAAGTGGAAAAAATGGTTTCTGATGAGTACAATGCTTCTTGTGTTATTTGTTGTCTTTTTGACTGCGTCAAGAGCAAGTTATATCGCTTTAGTTTTAAATTTCATAGGTTTTATAAGCATACTGTTAGTAGTGAAAACACCAAAAAAAGATTATCTCGCTTTACTACCTTACATAATACTACCTTTAATCATAGCATTTTTAGGCGCAACATTGACTTTCAAAACAGCACAAGATAAAGGAAGATTTAGCTCAGTAACGGATAGATTTTCTGAAATTAGTCCAGTAAATTCGAAGGATGGATCGATAAACATTCGTTTGCAATATTGGAACAATGCTTTGGAAATAGCAAAGGAAAATCCAGTGTTTGGTGTAGGTTTGGGTAACTGGAAAATACAGTCACAACCGTATGAAAAGGAATTAGTTAATAATTTAACACTATCTGATCATCCACATAATGATTTTCTAGAAATTGCTGCTGAAACAGGTTTTATTAACTTAATTATTTACTTGTCTCTTTTTATTTTTGGATTAATAACAAACGTAAAAAAGATCATTTCAACTAACGAACTACAATCGAAACTAATAGCTCTGTTGGCATTGCTGCTTTTAATAAGTTATGGCATAGATGCAATCTTTAATTTCCCTTTGTATCGCGCAACAATGCAAATTAATTTTTGTTTGTTTTTAGTATTGACTATTATCAATACTAAATTTGACACTTCTGCTCCTCTTTTAAGTAATAAACTAGCATTAGTTATAGCTTCATTGAGTATTATTTGCTTCTATTTTTCATACCAAACCTTAAAAGCATACCAATTTGAGAACGAAACCGTTTTTGATTTGCAGTCATCGCAACCCAAACTGCGTTACGATGACATAATTGATAGAATACCTAAATTTCCAAATACAGCAACGAATTCGCAACCATATATAGAGGTAGCTGCAGTGTACGCTTTTAATGAAAAAAAATATGAGCAGTCTATAAAATATTTTAATCAGTCAATAAATATAAATCCATATACGGGTAGAGCTGAGTGGTACAAATATCGTATTTTTAAAGAACAAGGAATAGCTGATAGCGCGAGATACAATGCTCGTAAAGCATTTGAGATTCGTCCAAGAAACCAAGATTATTTCCTTTCAGCTTTAGTTGTTGATGCAAAAGCCAAAGACACCGCAGCGATTCTTAAAAATCACAATACGTTCATTAAATACGTAAAAGATCCTAGTATTTGGATTAATACCTCAAGCGCATTAGCACAATCCTTATATCCAAATGATAAAATTCTTAAATTTATGAGTACAGGTTTAGCTATTTTTCCTAAGGATTCAACTTTACTTGCTAGATTAAAATCATTTGAAAAAGATGCAGAATTTGCAAAATCAAGCAGTAAAAACAATAGTAATGGAGATAATGTTGCTAAAGCAAGTCAGTATGCTGCTAACTCAGATTTTGAAAAAGCGATAGTGTTTTTCAAAAAAGCAGCAATCGATGATCCAAAAAACATTATTATTACTCAAAATATTGGAATTTGCTATTTTCAATTAAAACAGTTTAAAACTGCGATTACTTATTTAGAAAAAACAGTAAATTCGCCATTGTTAGCAGACGGTAAGACTGAGTTTTTACTTGGTGCTGCCTATTTGAATACCAATAACAAACCAAAAGGATGTAAGTTTTTGATCCTAGCCGAAAATAAAAATTATCCGGGAGCAGCAGCACTTGTATCCCAATACTGTAATTAAAAAAAATATGTCACAAGATTTAAAAACAATCCAAGCGAGTAATCATCCCATTTATTTTAATGAAATGGGCTACCCCGCATTGAACCTTCATTTAAGCCAAAACAAATACTCTACTATTTTTATCATAGTCGATACCAATACCAATGAATTTTGTTTACCTAACTTGTTACCATTATTAGAAACGGATTCAACAATTGAGATAATTGAATTTGAGTCTGGCGAAATAAACAAAAATATTGACACGTGCATTCAAATTTGGAACGTTCTAACAGAACTTGGTGCCGATAGAAAAAGTTTGGTTATTAATTTAGGAGGTGGCGTTGTTACTGATTTAGGAGGGTTTGTTGCATCCACTTTTAAAAGAGGAATTGACTTTATCAATATTCCCACTACGCTACTTTCGATGGTTGACGCCTCAGTTGGAGGTAAGAATGGTGTTGATTTAGGCAATTTAAAAAATCAAATAGGTGTTTTTAATCTTCCACTTATGGTTATAGTTGACACAGCCTATTTGGAAACAGTTCCTCAAAACGAAATGAGATCAGGACTTGCTGAAATGTTGAAGCACGGACTAATTTATGATAAAAAATACTGGGAGCAATTTCTGGATTTAAAAGCAATTGATTTTGATGGTCTAGACCAATTGATCTACCGTTCAGTAGAGATAAAGAACGAAATTGTAACCATAGATCCAAAGGAAAAAGGATTGCGAAAAGCACTTAACTTTGGCCACACCTTAGGTCATGCAATAGAAAGCTACTTCCTGGAAAGTGATAGTAAAGAAACGCTTTTACACGGGGAAGCAATTGCTGTTGGCATGGTACTCGAAAGCTATATTTCCTTAAAAAAAGAGCTTTTAACTATTGATGAATACAATGAAATTAAAACAACCATCAAAAGTATATATGATCAGATCATTTTCGAACAAAATGATTTAGAACCGATTTTAGATTTACTCATTCATGATAAGAAAAACGAGTACGGAACGGTGCAGTTTGCCTTGATAGATAGTATTGGTAAAATAAAAATAAATCAATTAGTTGAAAATGAATTAATTCTTGACGCTTTTACCGATTATAAATCTTA
>NZ_JAQWTM010000089.1 GCF_029242675.1 Flavobacterium sp. | reverse complement strand
GTTACAAAATCCTTAGAAGCAGGTGTCATTATCACTTGGACATGTGCACCTGCTTTTATAAAAAGTCGAACTAATGATGCCGATTTATAAGCGGCGATTCCACCAGAAACTCCCAGTAAAACATTTTTTCCGCTTAATACTGACATTGTAGTACTATTTATTTGAATCTCTGTGATAAATTTTACCATCTAACCACTCTTGAACTGCTAAAGCGTGAGGCTTCGGTAGTTTTTCGTAGAACTTTGAAACCTCGATTTGCTCTTTGTTTTCAAAAACCTCTTCAAGACTGTCATTGTATGTAGCAAACTCTTCTAATTTCTCAGTCAATTCTTTTTTGATTTCAGAGTTAATTTGGTTCGCTCTTTTCGCCATAATGGTTATTGCCTCATACACATTACCAGTAGGTTCTTCAATAACTGTTTTGTTGTATGTTATTGTGTTTACTGGAGCATTCGTCTTTTTTAAATCCATCACTTTAATTATTTAGTAAATTTTTGTAAATCTGTTTCAACTCGAGCTAGCATTTCGTTAGCGCGCTCTTTGTATTTTGTTTCAGCATTATACTTCATTAATCCTGTATAAGCTGTTTTTGCCACTTTTAATCTCTCCTCCATTTTAGCTGGTACACTATTTATACCTAGCTGGTAAGCTGAATCGAATTTTAAAAATAAGGCATCTTCTTTGAATTTGGTACCCGGGAAACCGATTATAAAATTATCTAACGCTACAATAGCAGCTTTGAATTCCGATACGGTGTTATATCCTTTTGCGTTTTCAAAGACTTTCTTTTCTATTTTATCTGATAGAATACGCATACTTTCATTGGCTTCTCCTAAATATTCAGAATTAGGGTAAGTATCAATAAAATTTTGCAATTTTTCTATTGCTTTAAAAGTATCTGTTTGGTCTAAACTGAATTCAGGCGACAACATCGAATAACTTTTAGCTCCTAAATAAGCCGCTTCCTGTACTTTTTCACTTTTTGGATAACCTGAAACAAAACTTTCAAATTGATATCCTGATAAAGTGTACTGTTTAGTCTTATAATAAGACTGTGAAAACATGTAAAATAATTTCTCCGCTTGCGGCTTGCCTCTGTATTGTGGTGCTATTTGTTCAAATAAACGAATGGCTTTCGAATATTTACCAGCTTCGTACATTTTAGTACCAATTTCAAATTTTGCAGCAACATCTTCGTTTTTCAGTGCTTTTTGATACTCATTACAAGAACTAAATAACACGATAAGAACTAATAGAGATACTATTTTTTTCATTTATTTATTTTTTTTAAAACCTCGTTCACTTACTTTTAAACACAGTAAATACAACTAAAGTTTCGGTGGCAAATTTAGGTATTAATTTAGCTACTACAAAATATTTCTTTGCTTAAAAAAAAGCCTACTTTTTTGTTGCTATTTGTCATTGTTTTTTACAAAATCAGCAATTCTCTGGCTTAAAGATTCATCGACAGTAACTAGTGGCAAACGAACTGTATTGTCAGCTATACCAAGTGATTGAAACACTTCTTTGATTCCTGCAGGATTACCTTGTTCGAAAATCATATCAATACAATCAGCTAAAAGGTAGTGCTTCTTGAAAGCATCATCTACTTTTCGATTTAGTCCTAAACGTATCATTTCTGAAAATTCCTTAGGAAATCCTTGGCCAATTACGGATATCACACCTGATCCACCTGCTAAAACCATCGGTAAGGCAATCATGTCATCACCTGAAATCACTAGAAAATCTTTAGGTTTGTCTCTTAAAATTTGCATTGCTTGTACAAGATCACCTGCTGCTTCTTTTATAGCCACAATATTGCTAAAATCATTAGCTAAGCGTAGAACAGTTTTAGGCAACATATTACTAGAAGTTCTTCCAGGAACATTATAGATGATTACAGGAATTGGAGATGCCTCAGCTACTCTTTTAAAATGCTGATAAATCCCTTCTTGTGTTGGTTTATTATAATAAGGAGAAACCGATAAAATAGCAGCAAAAGCGGAGAAATCTCTTGATTCTAACTCGGCAACCACTTTCATCGTATCATTACCTCCTACTCCTAATACTAGCGGTAATCTCCCGTTGTTACATGCTACAACGGTAGTAATAACAAGTTCTTTTTCCTCTTGAGAAAGGGTAGCATTCTCGGCGGTGGTGCCCAAAACAACAAGGTATTCTACACCTCCGTCGATACAAAAATTCACTATTCTATGTAAAGCCTCAGTATCTACAGAAAAGTCAGCTTTGAATGGAGTCACAAGCGCAACACCGGTACCAATTATTGATTGCATGTTAAATGATATTATATTTTGTTTAATATTTTTAAGTATTTAAAGGTTTCGTTTATAAAAACGAGATGCTCCTCAGCAGTAGCTTTAATTATCAAATCATTAAGTCGCTTATCAACTGTTGAGAAGCCAACTGTAAACTTTGCCTTAGAATGACGACTAACAACTACTAATGCTACTTTTTCGAGTTCATAATAATTAATCAGTAAGTCAAACTCCTTGTCCATAAATTCATTTGCCACTTTGGAATTTAACGTAGCATTCCAATTTAGTTCCGAAGCATAATAAACAGGATAATTATCAACCTTGTTTTTTTTTATTTTGTCATTATAGAGTAAAACTTCAATATTGTGCTCTAAAATACCCTTAGCTACTAAGGACGTTACTATGGCTTTGGCATCTAAAAAATAACTTTCATCAACTAATAAGCCTATTGTTTTCATAACGCCTGAACCCTCGTTACTCCTAGTATTTTGAAAATTATTTTTTAATATTCTTTTTACAGAAAAGTCTTTTATATAATTTAAAAACATAGTATTTTTACTCGGTTACAAAATTAATTAATTAAGTTACATTCCAAATGGTAAATCTAAAAAAGTATAACGACGTTTTCAAACTTTTTGTTATATTCTTAACATTTTACTCGATTCAATCGTGTAGCCCTTCTACCTACCGTGTTACTAAGGTCGTGGCAAAACAACTTCCGGTATCCCAAACAGCTGAAACCAACAACAACACAGCAATTACAACTACCTACGAGAATTATATTTCTCCGTACCGCACCCGCATCAACAAGGATCTTGATAGCGTACTTGCCTACTGCCCTCTTACATTGGACAAAAAAGCGACGAACTTACAGTCACCAATTGGAAACATGATGGCCGATGTTGTCTTAGCTTATGGCAATAAAGTATTTCAGAAGCGAGAAAACAAAAACATTTCTGTTTGTATCCTTAATAATGGCGGAATTAGAGCCATTTTACCAAAAGGAAACGTAACTGCCCGAAACGCATTTGAAATCATGCCTTTTGAAAACAGCTTAGTCGTTATTGCTTTAAGAGGTGTTCAAATTCGTGAGTTAATTGCCTACTTTATAAAAGAACAACAAGCGCATCCTTTAGCGGGTTTGACCTTTCAAATTGATAAAAACAAGCAAGCGACAACTATTTTAATTCAAGGAAAAGAGTTGATGGATGACAACTTGTATTATGTTGGAACCAACGATTATTTAGCTAATGGTGGCGATAATATGTCCTTTTTTAGTAAAGGCGAGCATACTTATGATTTAAATTATAAGTTAAGAAATATTTTAATTGATTATTTCACAGCGGTTGATACCGTTAGCGCGACTCCTGATAACCGAATTTTAGTACACTAACGCTCATTTTATAGCCCCGATAGCAGTGGAAATCCTTTTTTATCTTTTGCAAAAAGATAAAAAAGATTGAAACAAATAGCGGGAAATAGCTCCAAATAAACAAACATGAAAAGAAGAGATTTTATAGAAAAAACAGCTGCAGGTACTGCATTATTAGGAATTAGTGGCTCCTTAAGTAGTTTTCAAAGTTCAGGAGTAAAGCACTTAACGATTTTGCATACCAATGATGTTCACAGTCACATTGATCCTTTTCCTGCTGATGATCCCCGAAACGCAAATATGGGTGGTGTAGCGAGACGAGCAGCCTTAATCGAAAGTGTTAGAAACGAAAATCCTAATGTGCTGTTGCTAGACGCAGGTGATATATTTCAGGGAACGCCTTACTTTAATTATTATGGTGGCGAACTTGAATTTAAGTTAATGAGCATGATGCAATATGATCTTTCAACTATTGGAAATCATGATTTTGATAACGGACTGCAAGGATTGTTTGCTCAAATGCCCCACGCCAAATTTGAATTTGTTTCAGCTAATTATGATTTTAAAAATACGGTCATGGATGGTTTAGTAAAACCATATAAAATTTTTAATAAAAACGGAATAAAAGTGGGCGTTTTTGGAATAGGAATTGAATTAAACGGCCTAGTTGACAAAAAAATGTACCTAGAAACGGTTTACAGTGATCCTGTGGAGGCATCTCAGGAAATGGTACGTATTTTGAAAAAGGAACAGGGTTGCGACATTGTAATATGTTTGTCGCACTTAGGATACAATTACAAGAATGAGCCAAACAAAATTTCGGATTTGAAATTAGCAGCACTGACCAAAGATATCGATCTTATAATAGGTGGTCATACTCATACTTTTTTGGACAAACCAACTGTTGTGAAAAATTTAGATAATCAAGATGTACTTGTAAACCAAGTAGGATGCTACGGAATCAATCTAGGACGAATTGACTTTTATTTAGACTTCGATAAAAGTAAAACGACTCAAGGGAAATCGATTGTAGTATAATTTAATCGGTTTTTTTCATCGAGTATAAAAAAATGTACCAAAAAATAATAGGACAGCACCTGAGCTACTAATTGCGCGAAATCTAAAATTGAAAAAGCAAGATAAAACTTGGTGATAATGTAAAAGCTATCTGAGAAATAAAATAAGATGCATGCTACTACCAAGTGCATGGAAGCCTTGCTATTGCTTCTAAAATACTCAATAATAGACATGAGTAAAAGGGATGAAAGTGTGATACCATAGAAAATAAGCACCGGAAGTCCCATGCCTATTTTCTCAAATTTTAAAGCGAGAATGGAATACGCTAGAATAGCCAAGGCTACCGAAGTGATTAGCAGTAAGTTCCCATTTTCGCTGTATTTCCACTTTGTTTTTAAAAAATTAGGCAAAAGATAAAAAACTAGCAGCAGGTAGGCAGTTAAGAAACATAAGATCTCTACTGTTGTATGATCGTTAGGACTAATCAAAATATAAATATCACCTAGGTAACAACTAAGCAACACACCACTTATTAAAATATTTATTTTAAAATTGCTTTTAAGTAAGTAATATACTGCAACGGCTGGAACAATGGCCACTTTAGACCATAACATTCCATCTCTAAAGCCAATTGTATTCGATACAACGCAGAAGAGGCAGGAGATTACATAAACAATTAGCGCAATTTTACTTTTCATTTAGCATTTTAATAAAGTGATCTTCGGTTAAAATTGGAATATTTAATTTACTGGCCTTCTCTAATTTTGCTGGACCCATATTATCCCCTGCAATAACAAAATTTGTTTTTGCAGAAATAGAGCTTCCTACTTTACCTCCATTATCTTCGATCGCTTTTTTCAAATCATCTCTAGAAAATTTTTCAAATACTCCCGAAACAACAAATATATTCCCTGATAACTTATCAGTAGCGTTCAAATTTATCTTTTCTATAACTTCAAAAGCAAGTCCGTATTCTTTTAAGCGCTCTATTGTAACGATATTAGCTGCATTCCCAAAAAAATCAACAACACTTTGCGCGATGCGTTCGCCAATTTCATCAACCAAAACAAGGTCGGCTACCGTTGCTTGTGCCAAACCATCTATATTTTTATAATGTTTAGCCAGTTTTTTAGCAACCGTTTCCCCAACGAAACGAATTCCTAAAGCATACAAAACACGTTCAAAAGGTATATTTTTGGAATTTTCCACTCCTTTGACCAAGTTTTCTGCTGACTTTTGAGCCATACGCTCCAAGGGCAAAATTTGATCAACTGTGAGAGTGTACAAGTCGGCATAATTATGTACTAAACCGTTGGTGTACAACAAAGCAACTGTTTCTCCACCTAAACCTTCAATATCCATCGCTTTACGCGAAATAAAATGCTGTATTCTCCCTATAATTTGTGGCGGACAACCATAAAAATTAGGACAGTAATGATTCGCTTCGCCTTCATTTCTCACCAAAGCCGTTTGACATTCTGGACAATTCGTGATATAAATGGTAGGCTCAGACTCTAAACTCCTTTTAGTTAAGTCTACTGCAATAATCTTAGGTATAATTTCACCTCCTTTTTCTACAAATACTGTATCGCCTACGCGAATGCCTAGCTTTTCTATTTGATCAGCGTTATGTAGTGAGGCACGCTTTACGATAGTGCCTGCAAGTTGCACTGCTTCTAAATTAGCAACTGGCGTAATTGCTCCTGTACGTCCTACTTGGTATGAAATCGAATTTAAAATGGTTGATACCTGCTCAGATTTAAATTTGTATGCCATTGCCCATCGAGGCGACTTAGCTGTATATCCCAATTCATCTTGGTACTGTAAGCTATTTACTTTGATCACTACACCGTCAGTTTCATAGGGTAATTCATGTCTATGGACGTCCCAATATTCAATAAATTCAAAGACTTCCGCTAGATTTTTCGCTAGCTTAACTTCTTTTGGAACTTTAAAACCCCATTTTCTGGCTGCTTCTAAACCATCATATTGCGTTTGAAACGGAAGGTTATTTCCAATTAAAAAGTACAATAAACAATCCAAAGGCCTTTTAGCTACTTCGGCGCTATCTTGCAACTTTAAGCTACCTGAAGCGGTATTACGAGGGTTAGAATAGGGTGTTTCACCGATTTCAATTAGCTCTTGATTCATTTTTTCGAATCCTTCAAAAGGGAGAATAATTTCGCCACGCACTGCAAATTCAGCTGGAAAATCTCCTTTCAACGCTAATGGAATTGACCGAATTGTTTTTATATTATTAGTAACATCATCACCTTGAAAACCGTCTCCACGAGTGACAGCACGATTTAATTTACCATCAATATAAGTAATACTGATTGAAGCTCCATCATACTTTAATTCACAGGTATAGGATAATTCGACATTACCTAATACTTTTTGGATTCGTGTTTCCCAATCCTTTAAATCTTCTTTAGAATAAGAATTATCTAACGAATACATACGGTAGTCGTGTGGAATGGTTTCAAAGTTTTTAGTTACCGTTCCTCCAACACGCTGTGTAGGTGAGTTTTCGTCAAAAAATTCTGGATGACTATTCTCTAATTCTTGAAGCTCTTTTAATTTTAGATCAAAATCATAATCAGATATAGTAGGATTATCTAAGACATAATAGTTATAATTATGCTCGTTCAGCAATGTTCGTAGGTCTTCGATGGTTTTCAAAATGCTCATAAAAATAGATTAAGATCAATCAATTGAGGTATAAAAATAGTGGATAAAAACGTAAAAACACAGTATTTGACGTAGTTTTTAGTCGAGAAAATATCGTTGCAAATTCCTATTTATTCTTAAGCAGCAGTGTTGCGCAAAAGAGGACAAAACAAAAAGGTTGTTTTGGCAAACTTCTCTCATTTGCTAAAACAACCTTTTTACCCTTCGACCAAAACAATCTATGATTCTATAATCGTATTTATTTGTGTATATAACTGACCATCACTTAAAAATGCACCTTGTTGGATTAAGGCGAAGAGTGAACCATTGCGCTCCTCAGTAAATTCTTTTTTACCGGTTTTCATTTCGATAGTATCTGTGAACATATTGTCGCTTAACCATTGTAAACCATCCTTAGTTAAAAAGTCAACTTCAGGCACTAGTGATTTAAGTACAATTGAATTAACATAAGTGTCAAAACAACGAAAAAGGAAGATATGGTTTTTCGAAAAATGTTCAAGATATTCTGCTTTCGTTAAAACTCCTTCCCAAACTAAATCCGAAAAAACGTCTAATTCTTGTTCTGCTACTTCCGGCTTATCTGCTTTTATAGTATCCCACTCCGCTTTATCGATGGCTTGAGTTGCTAAAAAGTTAGTAAACTCTTGGGTTAGTTCTTCAAACTGTTCTTTTGTTAATCTTGTATATTTCATATCATGGTGAGGAACAAAATAATCCTGTTCCAAATTATTTAAAGTTAATTTGATTTATTTACTTTGATCGTAGTAACAACATCAAACAAAAAAAATCCCGATTTTCATCGGGATTCTGTAATCAGTCACAAATAATAAATTATTCCGCAACGATTTCGTATGGTAATTCAACGATCACATCTCTGTGAAGTCTTACGTTAGCAGTATATTTACCTGTACGTTTTACAATTCCAGAAGTAATAAATTTTCTATCAATTGATTGACCACCTTTTGCTAAAGCATCAGCGATGTCAATGTTAGTAATTGAACCGAATAATTTTTCTCCTCCTGCTTTTGCAGTAATTTTAATTTCGATAGCTTTTAAAGCTTCAGCTAATGCTTGAGCATCTGCTACTACTTTAGCTTCTTTGTGCGCTCTTTGCTTCAAGTTTTCAGCTAATACTTTCTTTGCAGAAACAGTAGCTAATTGAGCAAATCCTTGTGGGATTAAGAAGTTACGACCGTATCCGTTTTTTACAGTTACTACGTCATCTTTAAATCCTAAATTTTGAACGTCTTGTTTTAAAATCAATTCCATGTTGTTGTCCTTTGTTATAGAAGTTAGTCCCGATTAGTATCGGGACAACAACTTTATTTTTAATATTATTTTAATAAATCAGCTACGTACGGCATTAAAGCCAAGTGACGTGCTCTTTTAACAGCTACAGATACTTTCCTTTGGTATTTCAAAGAAGTTCCAGTTAAACGACGAGGAAGAATTTTTCCTTGCTCATTTACGAACTTTAATAAGAAATCACCATCTTTATAATCGATGTATTTGATTCCAGATTTTTTGAAACGACAGTATTTTTTCTGTTTGTTAGTTTCTATATTTAAAGGAGTAAGATATCTGATATCTCCGTCTTTTTTTCCTGAAGCAGATTGTTGTAATGTTGCCATAATAATTAAGCTTTTTGAGATTTAAGTTTTGCTCTTCTTCTTTCAGCCCAAGAGATAGCATGTTTATCAAGACTTACCGTTAAAAAACGCATAACTCTTTCGTCACGTCTGAATTCAGTTTCAAAAGCGATTAAAACCTCTCCTGATACGTTATATTCAAACAAATGGTAAAATCCAGATTTTTTGTTTTGGATTTCGTAAGCCATTTTTTTAAGACCCCAGTCCTCTTTAGATACGAAAGTAGCACCTCTACTAGTAAGAAAATCTTCAAATTTGCTTACTGTTTCCTTTACCTGAACATCAGATAAAACGGGATTTAAAATGAAAACAGTTTCATAATGATTCATAAAAATTTATTTTATTGTTAATTTGGGTGCAAAAGTAACCTTTTTTTTTAAACATCCAATGTTTTATTAGATATAATCGTTGAACCGCAAAAATAACACTTAAACCGCTAGTTTTAAGAGAATATTTATTTTAAATTTACACTATTAAATATAAATTTCAATATTATGAAGCTAAATTGTGTCGTTGTAGATGATAGTTCCATACAAAGGATGATCATTGCAAAGTTAGTAAATAATCACACGAGTTTAAACTTGGTGGGGGATTTCTCTAATGCAATAGAAGCAAAAGGGTGCATGTCTGTTAACGATGTTGACCTAATCTTTCTTGATATTGAAATGCC
>NZ_JAQWTM010000420.1 GCF_029242675.1 Flavobacterium sp. | reverse complement strand
GCTTTTCCTGCATTGGGGGTTGACTGTCATGTTATGTATGTGGTTGTAATACGATTTTGCACCGCGCAACTTGTTTCCAATTCGCGCTGTAGCGATCGATTTGTTTTGTTTTTTGGATTACTCCGTAGCTCTCATAAGCTTTATTAACTTTTTTTTGATTTAATTTAGGATCGAATATGATTCAGTTGAACTTCAGGAGAGTAATTTTGGGCGATTTGTTACTGTCCATTTAGCTTTCCGACTTATTTTTTTGTCGATTTTTAGGCCTCTATAATAATCTTTAAGCTTCACTTGGAAAGCATTCCTGTCATTAAATAAGTTTGTGCTGATTGTTAAAAAGATTCTACTATCTATTTGAGACCTACACGAGATAAGGGACTTTATAAAATTTACACAGTAAATCAGAATAGCTGATAGAAAAATTAGTTCAATTCAAATATTTACGTTGTTACGTGCTCCTTGTTCGAAAATGATCTAATGGTAATCAAAATAGTTTAAAATTGAAGCCTTGTTAGTTCTAATTTTATTAATAAAAGCTTGTATATTTAAAAAATGGTTATGCTCTTTATTAATAAACAAGATGTTAATGAAAAATAATTGTTTTGGATAAATTATCCTATTGGATCAAAACAATTGAAGTCCAACCTACCGCTAATAATGTATTTTAGTAACCAAATGACTGTATATGGCATCACCGACTATGTTAAATGAAATAGATCGATTAAAAGCACTTGAAAGTTACTCCATAATGGATACTTTAGCCGAGGATGACTATGATTCGATTACTCAGTTAGCTTCTGCTATTTGTGGAACGCCTATTTCCCTAATATCTTTATTAGATGGGAAAAGACAATGGTTTAAATCTAGTATTGGACTAGATGCATCCGAAACTCCTCAAGAAATTTCTTTTTGTCAATATGCTATCCAATCTGAGGTAGTTTATGAAGTAGTAAATACACTAGAAAACCCACTTTTTGTTAATAATCCGCTTGTTACAGGTAACCCCAATATTCGATTTTATGCGGGTGCTCCTCTCAAAAACAAAGACGGATTTTATTTAGGTACTTTATGCGTGATTGATACAATACCAAAGGTTTTAACTGATTTTCAAAAAAAATCACTTCAGTTGCTAGCAAATCAAGTGATCACTTTATTAGAATTACGATGAAGCAATTTAGAATTATTAAATACCCAAAAAGAATTACATAATTTTGTAAATCTATCTAAAGATTTAGTTTGTTTTGCTAATATTGACGGACAATTTTAAAAAGTAAATCCATCTTTTACGGCAGTTCTTGGCTACACTAGAGAAGAACTAGTTGGGAAACCATTTATAGATTTTGTACATCCTGATGACATTGAATCAACGCATCAAGAAGTTGCAAAATTAGCTAAAGGGGAATTGTCAGATAGTTTTATTAATCGCTATAAATGTAAAAACGGAACTTATGTTACTTTAAATTGGAAAGTCTCCTAATCCTGAAACTGGAAATTTGTATTGTATTGCTCGAGATGTCACGCTTGATAAGCAAAAACAAGCGCAGCAACTTCAAACTACAGCTAATTTATCGGCAATTTTAAATGCGTCCGAGTTTTCGATTATTGCCACGAATTTAGATGGAACCATTAAACATTTTAACAAAGGAGCTGAACGATTATTGGGTTATAAAGCATCTGAAGTGATCGGTAAAATTGCTCCTGCGCAGTTAAGGGACGAAGCTGAAATTGTAAGGCATGCGAAGGATTTAAGCATTGAAATAGGGCGAGAAGTTAAGCCTTTGATAATGGATTATGTAATACAATCTATTGCTTCTGCAAAAAATAACGCTAGAGAATGGACATATTATAGAAAAGATGGAAGTTTATTAGTTATGGTTGTTTCGTTTTCCGCTTTTTGTAACGAGGATGGCGAAGTGTCTGGATATTTAGGCATAGAAAAAGATATTTCAGCC
>NZ_JAQWTM010000062.1 GCF_029242675.1 Flavobacterium sp. | reverse complement strand
AAACATTAGAAGAGCCACCAAAGCATGCTATTTTTATACTTGCCACTACTGAAAAGCATAAAATTATCCCTACCATATTGTCTCGTTGTCAAATATTTGATTTCAAACGAATTACTGTAAAAGATGCTAAAGAACATTTAGCTGAAGTTGCTTTAAACCAAGGAATCGAATTTGAAGATGATGCCTTACACATTATCGCTCAAAAAGCTGATGGAGCCATGCGAGATGCTTTGTCTATTTTTGACAGAGTCGTATCGTATTGTGGTAAAAACTTAACGCGTCAGGCAGTTACGGAAAACCTAAATGTGTTGGATTACGAGACGTATATTAACGTAACCGACCTTATTTTAGAAAATAAAATACCTGAATTACTTTTGTCCTTTAATGATATATTAGCCAAAGGATTTGACGCACATCATTTTGTTTCAGGCTTAGCTACTCACTTTAGAGATCTTTTAGTTAGCAAAACACCCGCTACTTTAAGTTTATTAGAAGTTGGCGAACAAGCGCAAAAAATGTATGGCTTACAAGCGCAAAAGAGTGATCAAGACTTCCTTCTAAAAGGAATTGCGATCGCAAATGATTGTGATTTAAAGTACAAAGTTAGCCAAAATCAGCGTTTACTTGTTGAACTTTGCTTAATGCAACTTGCCTCTATCAATTTTGATGGAGAAAAAAAAAAGTTGAGTCCTTTATAATTCCGCCTACACACTTTAGAAAAAAAGACTATTCAATCGTAAGTGAAGTTAAACCAGTTACTCAGCAACTTCCTGAAGAAATTGTTACTCAAAAATCTTCAAATACTAAAGAGGAGAAAAAAATAATCGAGCCAAAAACCGTTCCTTCGATTCCAAAACCTGAAGATAATAACCCTAAATATTCGGCTTTATCTCTTTCAAGTATTAGAGCCAAAAAGGCATTAGAAGAAAGTAGCAAAACGATTGTAAAAGAAACGACGCATTTACCAACAGAAGAATTTACCGAGACAGAAATGCTTTTGCAATGGACTAAATACGCCAAAAAACTAGGTGACAAAGGGTTTAAAATCATGGAATCCCTTTTACTGATTAATGATCCCGTATTAACTGGAACTTCTATTACTATTGAATTGCCAAATGAAGGTTCAAAGCTAGATTTTGAAAAAGAATTGAATGGCCTATTAGGACATTTAAGAGGTCATTTGCATAATCACAACATTACTATTGAGGTAATTGTAAACGAAGCAGTCACTAATCGAAAAAGTTTTAACGATCAAGATAGATACAATCGTTTACATGAAATAAATCCAAATATTGAGCTCTTACGCACAACATTTGGATTGGATTTAAACGCTTAAAAAAGCGTTATTTGTTTCTATGGATTTTAAAATAATCCGAATACTTATATTTTGTCGTAGTACATCGCTTTCACAATACCATCAGAAAGACCAATTTTAGGCACATATATTTGTCTAGCTCCACTCCATTTCATCGCATTTAAAAAAATACGAATAGCTGGAATAATAACATCTGCACGATCGGGATTTAAGCCTACTTCAGATATTCTTTGTTCGTAAGTAAGTGAATTTAAAAAAGCATATTGAGAGTTTACATATATATAGGAAAGTGGCATTTCCTGCGCTTTGCCGGACATTTTGAATATTTTATTGATGTTTCCTCCAGATCCAATTATAGACAATTCTTCATAATCAGCTGTGTTGGTTGTGATCCATTTTTCTATTTCTTCCCACACTACATCACAAACCATATTATTTAGCAGCCGTACTGTACCGGCCTTGAAAGATCTTGAGTTAATCAATTTTCCAGCTGAGAACAATGTAAACTCCGTGCTCCCTCCTCCAACATCTACAAAAAGGTAGGTTTCATCAGATTTTAATAGATGATTTAAATCCGTTGAGGCTATAATCGCAGCTTCTTTTTTACCATCAATAATTTCAATTTTAATGTTGGCTTTGTCTTGAATT
>NZ_JAQWTM010000038.1 GCF_029242675.1 Flavobacterium sp. | reverse complement strand
ACCAAAAGCAAATGGATATGGCAACGGATTCTACAATGAAAGGAATGGATTTGTTTTCAGAATATAATTATGACTATCTAAAATCCCCACAGAAAACATCCTATGATAAAAGTATTCCTGTAACAGAAATTTTGTTAAACCTTACAGGAAACATGAATCGTTACATTTGGAGTATGAATGGTGTACCACTGTCTGAAACAGATAAAATTAATATTAAGGGAAATCAAGTAACTAGAATAACACTCAACAATTTAACAATGATGCATCACCCTATGCATTTACATGGTCACTTTTTTAGAGTAATTAATAAAAATGGCGAATATTCACCTCTAAAACATACAGTCAATGTACCGCCAATGCAGGAAGTAACAATTGAATTTTACGGTAGCGAATACGGCGACTGGTTTTTCCATTGTCATATATTATATCATATGATGGGTGGAATGGCTAGGGTTATAAGCTATGATACACCTCGAGATGTAAGAATGAAAGGATATCCAGTAGCAGACCTAATAGCAGAAACAAATAAGTACTATACTTGGGGAATGGTCGACGTAGCATCGAACTTTACAGCTATTAATGTTGTAAGTTCCAATATTAGAAACCAATTCAATGCCTCCTTTGAGTACGGATGGAACAAAAATCTAGAAGGAGAACTAACATATGAATACTATTTACATGATTATTTACGTGTCTTTGGAGGTGTAAACATAGAAAATGAAACTCGTAAAAGTTTAGATAAGTTTAATACAACGGCAGTTGTTGGTCTGCGCTATCTGACACCCTATTTATTTGCACTCGATGCACGAATTGATAATGAATTGAGACCTAGAATTTCGCTAGGAAGAAGCATCATGCTTTTCCCAAAATTTTCAGTTTTTGGGTACTATGAATATCAAATAGATTTAGGTCTTGTAAATACTTTACCAATCAACAAGGACTTCGTTCCAGAAACCGTTTGGAGCGCAGGAGCAGAATACTTTATATCAAGAAACATATCCTTGATGGGAAGTTACGACAATCGCTACGGTGCTGGCGGTGGACTTTCTGTACGCTTCTAATTTTAACACAAATTACTCATACCTATAACTAAATGAAAACTTTAAAAAAGATTATAACAGTAAGGTCTTACAGCCTATTGAAAAAAACCGAGTTAAAAATCTCTAGTGTTGATTCTATAATAATATCATAATTTAAAAATCTAATTGATTATTATATTAGCAATTAACTATAAAAACATCAAAACATGGAAAAAGATAACATGCAATCAAAGAATAATCCTTATCAAAAATTTGCCATAATTATGGCGGTTTCATTCGGAATCATGTATTCAATAATGTTTTTAAACTTGGAAGCATTTAGTCACATTTTTAATAGTATTACCCGTTTTTACATGACCACTTTAATGATTGCTGCAATGGCAATTACTATGCTATTATTCATGTGGAAGATGTATCCAAATCGTAAAATTAATCTAGGAATAATTGCCTTTTCCACAATGACGTTTTTTGGAACATTGTATTTACTGAGAACTCAAACTTTTATTGGAGATATACAATATATGAAGGCAATGATTCCTCATCATTCATCAGCAATTATGACCAGTAGTAATGTAGATTTTAAAGATCCTGAAGTCAAAAAATTAGCTGAAGAGATTATCATTGCTCAAGAAAAAGAAATCAAACAGATGAACGATATGATTGATCGTTTACAAGATAAAGAGTAATAGTGAAGTTATATATTAAAAATATGGTTTGTTACCGCTGTAAATTGATGGTGAAATCAGAGTTAGAAAAAGTTGGACTTCACCCTGTATTTATCGAAATGGGAGAAATTACTATTAAAGAAGATTCTATTGATAAAGTTAAAGCCGAATTGATTAAAAATTTAGAATCAATGGGACTTGAACTTATGGACGATAAAAGAAGCCAAACCATTGAAAAAATAAAAACGTTAATTTTAGAGGTAGTAAATCAGCCAGAAGCATTTTTAAAAATAAATTTATCAAACTACCTCAGCGAAAAATTAAATCAAAATTCTCACTATTTAAGTAATCTTTTTACAGTTGCAAATGGAATAACAATTGAACATTATTTTATTACTCAAAAAATAGAACGTGCCAAAGAATTATTAATTTATAACGAACATTCATTAAGTGAAATAGCACTTCAACTTAACTACAGTAGTGTAGCTCATTTAAGTAAGCAATTTAAAAAAGTAACAGGATTAACTGCTACTAACTTTAAAAAAATAAAAATATCAGAAGTATAATGACTTTGATAATCTGTAAATTATACTAAAACAATACAAAATTATACTATATAAACAATTGTTAAATTTATAGTTTTACATAGTAACATAATTGTTAGAAATAACAATATAAGTGCTAAATCATGAAAATTTCAAAAGAATATATTACTACTTGTTTAACTTGTCGTATTGTGTATAATGGTTATTCCATGTCACTTATTGAAATCAATAGTAAAATTTCATCAAAAAGTAAAACACTTTGCCTTAATTGCACTGTTAGCAACAAAATATTAAGATTTAATTAAAAGTAAGAAAAACAGTTTATGTTGTTCTTACTTTTTTTTTTTCTTGATTGAAAGGAGACACACCTTTAAAAGGCACTAATTGTGAATTATACGAAGTAGCGATATAAAAATATTTGGGTCTGGCGGAACATCTAAATAATGAGTATTGAGCATTGAAAATAAGATAGTTAACATTAAAAAGATAGAATTTCTAAACCTGATAAATATCATATTAATTATAATGTTTCCGTTGTAAATTTGAATACATTAGAACAAAGAATAGCTGTCTATGCAAGGTACATATTTATTTTTGAAAGGAAAAAATCATCATTTTAAGCACGATCGAGAGCATCAAGAACACAGTAAATAAATGCCTAGCATCTAAAAAACTAAAATCAATGAAACAAAAATTTCAAATAAACGAAATCGGTTGTGGTGGATGTGTTACAAGGGTAAAGAAAACTCTAGAATGATATCTTAGTATTGATAAAGTAGAGATTGCCCTGATACCTGAAGGAGATACCTTAATCACGATCAAAAAGCTCTTTCGGTCGAAAATGAAATTATGATTGTATTGGCAATTATAATGTTAACTAAATTATTTGAATTAAATCGATTGTAATATGAGTATGCAGAAAGAATTTTGGATTAAAAACATGGTATGTAGTCGTTGCCTTACAGTTATCAAACAAGAGCTCGAAAAACTTAAGGTTATTATACTGTCCTTAGAGCTAGGAAAACTTATCGTGAAAACAGACAAAAATATAAATCCAACTTTATTGTCAAGCATTTTCAAAGTTCTTCAGTCCAATGGTTTTGAAATTGTGCAAAATGAAGACGAAATGCTAATTGAAAAAATAAAAATAATACTTATCGAATTAATAGTCGATTTACCATTATCAATTAAGGTGAACATATCTGAACTTCTTTCTTCTTTGTTGCATCGAGAATACAAAACGTTGAGTAAACTATTTTCGAAGATAGAGCAAACAACTATTGAAAAATATTTTATCAAATTAAAGATTGAAAAAGCAAAGGAACTTATCCAGTTAAAGCAATATTCTTTTTCAGAAATCGCATATCAACTCGACTATAGTAGTATTAACCATCTATCAAGACAGTTCAGAGAAATAATAGGAATGAGCATGACTGATTATAAAAATTCAGAAAGTTGGGAACGCAAATTTTATGATGAAATTATATAAAATACAACGAAAATTATGCCAGTTAAAAACTGTCACAATAACTAATTTTAAAAAAAAATGAAAATGAAACAAAAAGTCGTAATCAGTCTAACACTTACTAGTTTACTTTATTTATTACTTGTGAGTTTTAATTATCGACCAGTAAATAAGTACGAAGTTATTCAACAAAAAAAATGGGTCGCTCCAGCTACTGCAGATAAAATTGTTAATCCACTTAAGGACGATGGCAATGCAGCTGCTTCTGGCAAGAAACTTTACACAGCAATGTGCTTTGTATGCCATGGCCCAAAAGGAAAAGGAGATGGTGTGGCAGGTGCAGGTTTAACACCTAAGCCCACAAATTTAACTAGCGTAGAAGTTCAGTCACAGTCAGATGGTGCAATTTTCTGGAAAATTGCCGAAGGTCGTGCTCCAATGGCAAGTTACAAAAACTCAATACCAGAGAAAAAGCGTTGGGAAATTATTAATTATATAAGAACCCTTAAATAATAACGCTTTAAACACTATTATTATGAAAAAAATTATTTTAATATTATTATTATTATTTATTTCTACAGCATCAATTTTCGCTCAAGATTATATTAAAAGTAATGAATTAGATTCGTTAGTTGAAGTTGCTTTATTAAAAAAAGGGTATAAACCGAGTAAAACTCAATTCATGATTCGCGGTTATGGTCATACAGGCCTCGAATCTGTTAAAACCAATGGAGAAAAAGCATCAACTTATAATGGAGGTACTTTTGCACCTATCTTTTTATTTAAACATTCGGATAAATTGATGTTTGAATCTGAATTAGAATTTCAAATAACTGGTGGGTCTTTAGATGTTGGGCTTGAATATGCAGATGTTATGTACGTTCTTAATAAATATATGACTGTGAGAGCAGGTAAATTTTTACTTCCTTTTGGTACTTTTATGGAACGTCTTCATCCTGCTTGGATAAACAAAATGTCAACAAAACCTTTGGGATTTGGTCATGATGGTATTGCTCCGAGTACTGGAGTTGGTGTTGAATTAAGAGGTGCTTTTAATATAGGTAGTTCTACCTTAAACTACGCCGTGTATAACACCAATGGACCAGGTTTAAAAACACCTACCGGTGAAGAACCATTGGAAGCAGGTATGCTAACTTTTGAGAACTTAAAAGACAATAACAATAGTAGAGCATTTGGTGGAAGAATAGGCTTTTTACCATTTGATGATTCTTCTACAGAAATTGGAGCATCTTATTATACAACTTCAAAAGTTGGAGATAGAGGTAGTATCTACGAAAACTTGGGAGCAAATTTATATGCGTTTGATTTTTCGTTTGTAAAACAATTACCGGTAATTATTGGTATTATTGATGTAAAAGCACAATACAATAACTCAACAGTTGATAATATGACCTACAGAGTTGAAGAAACTCCTGGTGTTGTTGAAAATTTAACTTTTAATAACAACAGTTATTCTTATTATGCACAATTGTCATATAGACCAACTATGTTAGAAAATAGTTTTTTTAGTAAGTTAGAATTGGTTAATCGTATTTCGAAATTAAAAACGCCTATTGGGTCAGGTTGGCAAACGGAGAAGAAAGAATATTCAATTGGTCTAAATTATTGGATAAGTTGGAGATCATTAATTAAATTAAATTATCAAACTATTACTGGAACGGGCGGACATGATGTAATTGGAGATTATAACCAAAATGGGCTGTATTTACATTGGGCGATTGGATTTTAATAAAATTATTTAAAAGAAAACAATATGAAAATAATACATAAAATAGTTTTAATAGGCTTAATACTAATTGTAACAGGAGGAATAATAGTGAGCTGTTCTTCTGCAAAGGATAAATATACAGATGTTGCAGATGTAGATAAGGAATTTAAAATTGAAAAATCTGGCGCGCAAATGTGGGGAGAAGCCTGTAACAGATGCCATTTAGCACCTTCACCCGCAGACTATAATGATACCGATTGGGAGACCATCAGCCTTCACATGAGAGTACGGGCAAATCTAACTGAAAAAGAAATAACTAAAATTGAAGAATTTCTTAAATCAGCCAATTAATCTTACAAAGATAAATCTTAATTTAAAACAAACAATATGAAAACTCTAGTAATTATTTTATCTGCAATTGGGTTGTTAAGCTTAAGCAGTTGCAATCAAAAAAGCGATGTAAAAACGATGCTTCAAAATTCAAAAACAAGGAGCGAAATCATCAAAACCATTGCAGAAAACCCACAATTTATGACAGAATTTATGGCGAATATGCAAGGGAAAGGTATGCAAATGATGCAGGGTGATCCAAAAATGATAGGCGCCATGATGCAAGGAGAAGGCATGCAAATGATGATGAAAGATAGTACAATGATGCACTCAATGATGAACGGAATGATGAAAGACCCCAAGATGATGCAGTCAATGATGCAAATGATGCATCAGGGAGGAATGATGAGCGAAGACTGCATCAAATCTTGCACAAAGATGATGGGAGAAAAAGGCATGGATATGCAGGGTATGAATAAGTTGAATATGCCAACCGATAAAGACCATACTGACCATCATTAATTTTTAAATTCTAAAAATACAAATAATGAAAAATAATCACTTGATTTGGATGATCATCGGCTGCGGGTTACCACTACTGCTTATATTTTTAGCCCCAGCATTTGGTATTAGAAGCAGTTCATCCCTTTTTATTTTCATCCTCTTAATGTTTGCAATTCACTTGTTTATACCTCACGGATCTCATAATCATGGTGGTGGTAACCATTCCCAACACGAGCAAAAGCAACAAGAACTTAATAAAGAAATACCTAGCGTAGAATCTAAAGATCATAAACATCACTAAAAACTAAAATCAATGAAACAAAAATTTCAAATAAATGGAATCGGTTGTATTGGATGTGTAGCAAGGGTAAAAAAAAATCTAGAATCACATCCTAACATTGACAAAGTAGAGATTGCCCT
>NZ_JAQWTM010000002.1 GCF_029242675.1 Flavobacterium sp. | reverse complement strand
TAGAAAATATTGGAAAGCAATGGTTGACCTATTTAAAAATTGATGTAAGTTAGCCTTATGAATATAGAATTAATCGAAATTCCTAAAATTGAAAATGTACTCGGAACCATAGGTGTTGTCGAGAACAATACCATACCTTTTGAAATGAAAAGGGTGTATTATTTGTATGATATTCCTAGTTCAGCGAGCCGCGGCGGACACGCACACAAAAATTTACGGCAGGTTTTAATAGCGATTTCAGGCAGTTTTGATGTAATCGTAAAAGATGGTTTTTCTGAAGAAAAAATCACACTCAATAAACCCAATATGGGTCTTTTAATTAATGCAAATATTTGGAGAGAACTCGATAATTTTTCGTCGGGAGCTGTATGCTTAGTGATGGCTTCGGCAGTTTTTGATGAATCAGATTACATCCGAGATTACCAAACGTTTTTGGAGTATCTTCAGGGTTAGTAGGTCGTTATTCGGTAGCCTTTTTTCACCAAATATTGTTTTAAGTATTGAACGAATAGCAGCAATTTTCTTGGCGCAATCAATAATAGTCGTTGTGATGGGTTCAAACCTGAAACAAAAGGATCTTTCGCAATAGCCTTCTTTAGTTTTTGATACGTTTGCTTATCTTTTTCCATTTTATACATTTTTGCAAAAATATAACGGTGAAAATCCAAGTATCTTTTCAAACTAGGGTTGCCTTTAGTGTCTTTTTCATAAGAATCTAAATTAGGAATCACCTTGTTTTTTACTGATGAGGTAGTGATTTTATTTTCAGAAAACATGTTGTAATGTACTAAAGACTTTGGTGCATAGGCAAGCTGAAAAGTAAGGTTGGCTCTAATGTTAAAATCGACATCTTCCGCAAAGGTTATTTGTTCGTTGTAGTTTCCAACTGATTCCAGAACTATTTTATGTACACACAAACTCGATGGGCAGTAAATGGGTTGGTTTAAACTAGCCTCAAAGAAATTAGCTACAATAAAGGGATCGTTTTTTTGAATCGGACTTTTGGGTTTGAGTGCAACGGATTTTGAATAGATTTCTAGATAATGAGTTGCAAATAAATTAGCCTCGGGGAATTCCTGGATTAAATTAGCAATAGTAGCTAGAAAATTAGAATCCCAAGTATCATCAGCATCTAAAAAAGTAATGTACTGAGCAGAAGCCGCGCTAATACCCGTGTTTCTCGTAGCTGAAAGTCCTTTGTTTTTACTATGCTTAATGATTTTTACTTTGGCGGAAGCCAAGCCAATAACTTTTTCTAAACTAGCGTCGGTTGAGGCGTCATTAATTATGAGTAGCTCAAAGTCGGCGAAAGATTGATTAAGAACACTTTTTACAGTGGCCTCAATATAGTTTTCTTTATTATACAGCGGAATGACGACCGAGAAAAAAGGCATTATTGGTGGTTTAAGTAACAAAAATAACCAATTTTATAAAGGTCAAAGGCGAATAGAGAAGGTTTTTTTGAAAGTAAATTTCTCTCTAAAAGGGGCGCCGTTTTTTGATAAACAAATGATGTAAGCGCTACCAATCGTATCTTTTTTAAAATGTGGTAGGTTCGAGTAATTTTGGTTACAATCGCTTTGTTGTTCTGATTTAAATAGAAAAGCGTTTGTAAGGCTTCCTTAGTTTTTGATAAAAACTGTAGAGATGATTCTAGATTTTGATGAAAAACAGGGTTTTCTATTTGCTCGATTGCAATGTTTTTTTCTTTTAAATTTTGAATAAAAACATAATCTTCATATCCGTAAGTAGTAATCTCATCACTAAATGGACTAGCGCAAAACACCGATTTTAAAATTAAAAAATTAGATACAAAGCTAGTGGTATAGGGTTGTTTTTTTCTGTTTTCAACCGAAACAGCCTCTCGCTTATGGCCATATTTCCATCGTAATAATTGATCATTGGCTGGTTGTAAGGAGGAATACAACAGTCCGCCAAAGACTGCTTTGAGGGAATTCTTTTTTATTTGGTTCCAATAAGTAGCAATAAAAGTGCTGCTTTGAGGAAAAGTGTCACAATCTAGGAAAAGGAACCAATCATAAGCACCTTTTGTTGCTAATTGATTCCGTATTTGGCTGCGACCAATATTTTTGGGTAATAATTCGTAACTACAATTGGATAGCGTACTTATGGTACTATTTGAGGACGTAAAAGCAGTTGAAGCATCATCGATGCAGATAATCTCAAAATCCAAAGCGACTTCCATACACTGCGAATGCAATTCTTGAACTAAAGGAAGTGCATCGTAATTGTATATCGGAATCAGGATGGAAATCATTACACGGTTCTCTGAACTACCTCAAAGATTTTAGTGTCTTCACATTTCAAAGTTTTAGATGGAAATTTCATTAATAAAGCATAATCGTGAGTTGCCATAATAATGGTTTTTCCATTTTCATTTATTTTACGTAACACCTCTAGAACCTCTGTACTTGTTTGAGGATCTAGGTTTCCAGTAGGCTCATCAGCAAGTATCAATTCGGGGTCGTTTAATAATGCTCTGGCAATAGCGACACGTTGTTGTTCCCCGCCCGAAATTTGGTGTGGCATTTTTGAAGCATACGCTTTCATTCCTACTTTATCTAAAACTTCGTCTATTTTACGATCCATTTCGTTAGCATCGATCCAACCTGTCGCTTTTAAAACAAAAAGCATGTTGTCTTTAATCGAACGATCGGGTAATAATTTAAAATCTTGAAAAACAATACCAATTTTTCTTCTTAAAAACGGAATATCATCTTCTTTAAGTGTGTCTAGATCGAAATCTACAATATGTCCTTCTCCTTCCGAAAAGGGTAAATCAGCATAAAGCGTTTTCATTAAACTACTTTTTCCTGATCCCGTTTTTCCAATAATATATAAAAATTCGCCTCGATTTACTTCTAGGTTAATGTTAGATAAAATCACTTTATCTTCTTGATAAATCGTTGCGTTTTTTAAAGACAGAATTGCTTGAGACATAATTATTGGTGTTTATGGTGTAAAAGTAATTATCAATTATGAATTTTCGCTTATCAATTATTAATTTTTTAAACAATGTTAAAAATTTGTTCATAATAAAACCGCTGACTACCTCGTTATAAATAGTATATTACAATACATTTGAATACATTAAAAAACATATAAAATGCGTAAACTTTCTTGGCTTTTCTTTTTACTTATAGCGGTAAACTCGTTTACAGTTTCAGCTCAAAAATCAGCTATATATACCAGTGATTTAAAGGATTACAATAAAGCAGTGGCGTTATTTAACGATAATCAGTATGCTTCGGCTCAAATGATTTTTGATAAAATCAAGTCGGAAACTAATGATGCCGAATTAAAATCGGACTGCGCTTATTACGATGCATCTTGCGCAATTCGACTAAATCACGCCAATGCAGATGAAAAAATGGAGAATTTTGTAACAAATTTTCCAACCAGTGCCAAAAGTAATCAGGCCTATATTGAGGTAGCTCATTATTATTTTGATCAAGGAAGCTATCCACAAGCCTTGCAATGGTTTCAAAAAGTAAATGAAAATCAATTAAGTGCTAGTGATCGCGATAAATTTAACTTTCAAAAAGGCTATGCGTTTTTTAGTTCCAAAAACAAAAAAGAAGCGACTACGTACTTAAATAAGGTTGTTAATTCTAAAGAATACGGCTCGCAGGCCAAATATTATCTTGGTTTTATTGCATACGAAGGCGATGATTACAAGGAAGCTACCAAGTATTTCGATGAAGTTTCAGGAGAAGAAAAATACAAGGAAAAGCTGTCTTACTACCAAGCTGATATGAATTTTAAGCTGGGTAATTTTCAAAAAGCTATTGAATTAGGAGATAAAGCGATGGCAAAATCTTCGGCATTGGAAAAATCAGAACTCAATAAAATCATTGGCGAGAGTTATTTTAACTTGAAGCAATATGAAAAGGCAATTCCGTATTTATCGCAATATAAAGGTAAAAAAGGCCGATGGAATAACACTGATTTTTACCAATTAGGATATGCTTATTACAAGCAAAAGGATTTTGAAAGCGCCGTTTCTCAGTTCAATAAAATTGTGAACGGAAAAGACTTCGTTGCTCAAAATGCCTACTATCATTTAGGAGAGAGTTACTTGAATTTAGATAAGAAGCAAGAAGCATTGAATGCTTTTAAAAATGCTTCAGAGATGAATTTTGATGCGGCCATTCAGGAAGATGCAAGTTTAAATTACGCCAAATTAAGTTACGAACTAGGGAATTCTTATCAAAGTGTTCCAGCTGTTTTGCAAGGTTTTTTGAAAACCTATCCTAATAATGCTAGTAAATCAGTAGTCGAAAAATTATTAATTGACTCCTACATTTCCTCTAAAAACTATAAGGAAGCTTTGGTGTTATTAGAAAAAAATAAAAGTCCCGAAAATAAATTAGCCTATCAAAAGGTGACTTTTTATAGAGGTTTAGAGCTATACATGGATAGGGATTATACAGCTGCTGCCAAGATGTTTAAAAGTTCTTTAGCTGGTCAAATCGATGTCGAATTCGCAGCAAGAGCCACTTTTTGGAAAGGTGACACTGAATTTACTACCGCTGACTATGCCAATTCTGCTATTAGTTACAAACAATTTGCAAGCATGCCCAAGGCTAGTGCTACACCTGAGTACAAAAACAGCAGTTACAATTTAGCGTATGCCTATTTTAAAATGAAAGAGTACGATCAGGCAGCAACTGCTTTTCAAGTACATATTGATAAAGTTAAGGATGATAAAGTGCGTTTGACTGATGCTTACTTACGTTTGGGAGATTGTCTTTTTGTAACTTCAAAATACTGGCCTGCAATGGATGCCTATAATAAGGTGATCGATTTTAAAAGTGTAGATTCTGATTATGCTTCCTACCAAAAAGCGATTTGCTACGGATTTGTTTCTAAAAATGATAAGAAAATTGAGGAGTTAAATTCGTTTTTGAGTGCGTATCCTAAATCTAGTTTACGTGATGATGCGATGTATGAGTTAGCGAGTACTTATGTTGCCGCTAGTAAGCAGGACTTGGGTTTAAAAACCTATGATCGATTAATAAATGAATATCCCAAAGGTTCCTATACTGCCAAAGCAATATTGCGTCAAGGTTTGATTTATTACAATTCAGATAGAAATGCAGAGGCTTTAACTAAATTCAAGAAAGTAGCTGCTGATTTCCCGAAAACTGCGGAAGCTTTGGAGGCGGTATCAACGGCTAGACTTATTTATGTTGATGGTGGTAGAGTAGGAGAGTATGCTGCTTGGGTAAAAACATTAGATTTTGTTGCTGTTACCGATGTTGATTTAGATAATGATACATTCGAATCGGCTTTGAAGCAGTTTGAACAAAACAATAATAGGCAAGCCATTTCTGGTTTTATGGCTTACATTTCTAGCTTCCCAAGAGGAATACATGCTTTGAAAGCGAATTTCTATTTGGCGCAAGCTTATTTTGAAGAAGGTCAAAAAGACAAGTCAATTACCAATTATACCTTTGTAATTAACGAACCTAGAAGCGAATTTACAGAGCAATCTTTAGCGAGACTTTCTCAAGTACTATTGGATAACAAAGCTAACGATAAAGCTATTCCAGTGCTCATTCGATTAGAAAACGAGGCTGATTTTCCACAAAATAAGGTATTTGCCCAATCGAATTTGATGAAATGCTATTACGAAAAGAAAGATTATAGTAATTCGGTTATTTATGCGGATAAAGTATTGAACAATCCAAAAACAGATGATAATGTAAAAAGTGATGCTCAAATCATAATAGCGCGTTCTGCCTTGCAAACGGGTGATGAAACTAAAGCAAGGGCAGGTTATGCTAAATTGTTGACATTGGCAAAAGGCGAACTAGCTGCTGAGGCTTTGTATTATGATGCCTATTTCAAGTACAGAGATGGTAAATACGAAGCATCAAATCTGGCGGTTCAAAAATTAGCTAAAAATTATTCGGCTTATCGTTATTTTGGTGCCAAAGGATTAGTAGTAATGGCTAGAAACAATTATGGTTTGAAAGATAGTTTTCAGGCAACCTACATTTTAGAAAATGTTATTAAAAATTTCACAGATTATCCAGACGTAATCGCGGAAGCGCAAACCGAATTGGATCGTATAAAAGGAGAAGAAGCGAAAACAAATTCATCGATTGTAAAATAAAAAGGATGCGCAATTCAATCAACAGCGTTGCCTAATTTTTTAAAAATTAAATAAATGACTATTCCCTTTTATATCGTAGATGTTTTTACCGAAAAGAAATACGCTGGCAATCAGCTCGCTGTTTTTTTTAATGCAGGCGAGTTAACGACCGAGCAAATGCAAGAAATTACAAGAGAGATTAATTTTGCTGAGAGTACTTTTGTTACGTCATTAAATGCAGAAACTAAAGAAGCATCAGTACGCATTTTTACTCCTGCAAGCGAAATGCAATTTGCGGGTCATCCTGTAATAGGAACTTCTTGGGTGATTTTAAACAAAATATGGAATGCTACATCCAAGAATATCACTTTGCAGGTGCCAGTTGGAGCGATTCCTGTGGAAGAAATTAACAATCAACTTTGGTTACAGGCGGCTCAGCCCCAATTTTTTGACACCTTAAATAAGGATGATTTTGCTGCTTTTAGTAATCTTACCGTTGCTGATTTTGATCCTCGTTATGATATTCAGGAAGTATCAACTGGTAGTGCCTTTGTAATCGTGCCTGTAAAAAGCAAGACAGTTTTGCAAGAGATTCAATTAGACAAAGAAAAAACAGCGACTTGGTTGCAAGCCAATTGTAAAACGCAGCATAAAGCCTTGTATTTTTTTAGTTTGGAAAACGAAATACTGCATACCAGAATGTTGTGTATTGAACACAATCAATTAATTGAAGATGCAGCGACAGGAAGCGCAAGTACCTGTTTACAAGCTTTTTTATTGCGCTATCATAATCCTGTTATCAAGCTGATTAACAATCAAGGAGAAAGTGTTCATCGTCCATCGCAAATTTATTTTGATGGAAAAGTGGTTGGTGATCAATATGATATTAGAATAGGTGGTCAAACACAGTTTATCGCCGCGGGAGAATGGCAAGTTGGGTAAGAAATACGATAAAATAAGAACTATAATAGCGTAGGATTGGTTTTTTACAACCGATGCGAACGAGATCAAAATATAACAAATGAAAAATATGAATTTCAATTTTCAAAACAAATTACTTATTGCCACGTTTTTAGTAGCGTTTCAGCTAACTATTGCTCAAAAAAAGGAAGAAACAATAGGTTCTGAAGTAGTAAATGTGGTTAAGCCATATACACCAACCATTTCAGATGCCTTTAAAATTAAAGAGACACCTAATCTTGATGATGAGGGAAATGCTAAGAAAGAAACGATTAGATATACTATATTTTCTTTTCCAGTTGCTTCCACTTTTACACCTTCAAAAGGGAAAGCAGAAGGGGTTGATAAAACCAAACAAGCGCGTTTGTTTAATAATTATGCGACCCTTGGTTTTGGTAATTACCGTGTTTTTAACGGAGAGCTATTTGTAAATCAAGAGTTGGGAGCTAATGATTATGTTGCGGGTATTTTTCGCCATCTGTCTTCGCAAGGAGGGATTTCAGGCGTGGAATTAGACGATCGATTTTACGATACTTCTCTCGGATTGACCTACGGAGCTAATTATAACTCAATGTCGTGGAATTTGGATTTAGGTTATCAAAATCAAATTTATAATTGGTATGGCCTACCAGAGAGTTTTGGTAATACGTTAAGTCCTGCTGACCGCTCAGCTTTGGTATTTGGAATCGATCCGCAACACAGTTATAATACACTTTCTGCAGGAGCTAAAATTGAATTTAATGATGGATTTTTAAAAGAATCTACGGTTAAGTTCAGCCGCTTTACTGACAACTTTAAGTCGGCTGAGAACCGTTTTTCTATCAAACCCTCTTTGCAATTTAATATTATGAATCAGTTTATTAAAACTAATATTATAGTTGATTACGTAGGTGGAACTTTTGAAAAAAACTATGAAAACACAAATAGCCAACCTTTGAAGTATGGGTATACTAACTTTGGAGTAGCTCCAAGCTTTGTTGTCTTAAAAGACGATTGGACCTTGAATTTAGGAGCCTCGGTATTTTATAGTATGGACAATCAAAATAGCAGCAATAAAGTGTATGTGTATCCTAATATTAATGCTTCGCTCAAAGTAGTTGGTGATTTAATGATTTTTTATACTGGAGCTGAAGGAAGTCTTTCTCAAAATTCATATCAAGATTTTGCCAATGAGAATGCTTTTTTATCTCCTACCTTAAATATAACGCCTACTGATAAGCAATATGATGTTTTTGCAGGGTTAAAAGGTAAGTTAGCCTCTAATGTAAGTTACAACATCAAAGGTTCGTATGCTTTTGAAAAAAATAGAGCTTTATTCAAAAGTAATAACTATACTGAGAATAGTGCTAATGAGGATTATGCTTTTGGGAATTCGATGGGTGTGGTTTATGATGATATGAAGACATTACGTTTTTCAGGTGATTTGAAGGCAAGTTTTTCTGATAATGTTACGTTCGGAATCGGAGGAACTTTTAGTACGTATACAAATGCTTTTCAACCGGAAGCTTGGAATTTACCAAAAATTAAAATGAACACCACATTAGATGTAGTTATTACTGAAAAATGGTATGCTGGTACCACTGTATTTTATGTTGGAGACAGAAAGGATTTAAAAGTAGATACCAATATCATTTATATTGTTCCTCCTGCTCCAGTAACACTTAAAAGTTACTTTGATGCCAATGCGCATGTAGGGTACAAGTACAACAGTCAATTAACAGGTTTTGTAAAAGCAAATAATATTGCCAATCAAGGGTATCAAAAATGGTTAAATTATCCCGTTCAAGCTTTTCAAATTGTACTTGGAGCTAATTATAAATTTGATTTCTAAACCTAGAAATTTGCTATAAAAAAAGAGCGCTGTGTTTATTTTACAGCGCTCTTTCTATTTGAAATCAAAAGTTTTATTTTGTAAAGGGCACTGCAACTCTTACTTTGTCCCATCCCATATTAAGTACCACGCCGTTATCACTTGGAGTGAAAACCATAGATAATGCTTCTAATGAATCAGCAGCAGTTGTTACAGGTACTGTTACACGAGCAACATCGTTAGCTTCTTTGTAAAAATAAGATCCCCAAACATTCAAATCTTTATTGATGATAATGGTGTAATTATCTTTAGCAGGTATAGCATAAAGTGTGTAGGTTCCTGCTTTTACAGTTTTTCCACCTAGTTTCATGTCAGTATAAAGGGTTATTTCAGTAGCTTCATTAGCACCGGTTCTCCATACTTTACCATCAGGAGCTAATTCTGATAAACTACGTCCTTTTAATAACGGACGGCTGTACGTTACTTTTACCAATTTATCTGAAATTTTATAATCTGTAGGGAATGCAGCAACGTCCATGCTACTTTTGTCTAAATCAGGAAATTTTTGTGCAGAGGCATTTGTTGATAGTAAAACGGTAAAAGCAAATGCAGCTGAAGCAATGATTGTCGATTTTTTCATAATTGTTTTAAATTAATTTAATGCTAAAAATAGCAGTTGTGCTACGAAAAGCACAAAAACAGATGTTAAATTTTGGATAATTTTGTAATATACTCAGCTATTATTAGCCTAACTTTGATTGCTAAATACACCGGTGATAAGAAAATTATCTCAAATTTTTAAAGAATAAAAATAAATCAAATGACCTTTAAGCATAAGATATACAACTATTACAAGCAACTTGTTCAAGATCGAATCGATGTTTTTAGAGATATGATCGCCGCATTGACTGAGGATTCTAAAAACGATGCAAAAGGTTCTGCAGGCGACAAGCACGAAACCGCACTTTCGATGATGCACTTGGAGCAAGAAAAACTAAATGCGAAACTACGTGAAGTGGTTCAGCAAAAAGCAGTTTTAGATAAGATTAATCCTGAAATAGTGGCAGAGATTGTTACATTGGGTAGTTTGGTAAAAGCGAACGGAATTTACTTGTATTTATCATTGGCCTTGCCTAAAATTAATATAGATGGAGTTAATGTAATTGCTTTATCACCGGAGTCACCATTGGGTAACAAGCTAATGGGTAATCCCGTTGGTTATACCTTTGAAATTGGCACTACAAATTATATTTTAGAAGAAATTAGCTAAGCAAAGTTTCATATTTAGTAGTTGTTGATGTATTTTTTTAGTCATCTTTTTTTATCTTAGCCAGCATAAAAATAGACTCTTTATGAAAAAAATTATTTTACTGCTCTTCTTAGTTTCACTTACTTCTTGTCTAAAAAAAGATAAAATCACGGTAGATACTATCATTACTGATGCTACAATATACACTGTTAATAAAAATTTTGATACCGCTACTGCTATTGCCATTCAAGACGGTAAAATAATTGCAATTGGTACGGATGAGGAACTAACAGATAAATATCAATCTAGAAACACCATTGATGCCGAAGGTAAGTTTATTTATCCGGGCTTATTTGATGCGCATTGCCATTTTTATAATTTTGGTTTGACCTTACAAGAAGCTGATCTCCGCGGAACAAAGAGTATGGAAGAGATTGTTGCCAGGATTCAAGCCTTCCAAAAGGTGAAAAAAACGGATTTTATTGTAGGTAATGGATGGGATCAAAACGATTGGGCTATTAAAGAATTTCCATCAAAAGCCATTTTAGACAAGTACTTCCCTAATATCCCTGTCGTGTTAAATCGAATAGATGGACATGCAATTATTGTAAATAGCAAAGCTTTGGCTTTAGCCAATATTACGAAAGACACCAAAGTTTCGGGTGGTCAAATCGAAATCAAAAACGGAGAGCCTACCGGGATTTTAATTGATAATCCTATGGAATTGGTTTTTAGTATTATTCCGAAGCCAAGTCGTAAAACACAAATAGCTGCTTTGTTAGATGCAGAAAAAATCAGGTTTGATTACGGCTTAACTAAGGTAAATGATGCCGGCTTAGACCACAAAGTAATCGATTTAATTGATAGCCTTCAAAAGGCAAAAGTGCTGAAATTAAATGTTTATGCGATGGTTAGTGCTAATCCAGATAATTTGGATTTGTACCTTAAAAAAGGAACTTACAAAACAGATAACCTAGATGTGCGATCTTTTAAAATGTATGGAGATGGTGCTTTAGGGTCAAGAGGAGCAGCTATGCATGCGCCCTATTCTGATAGTCACACGCAGTTTGGAGCCTTAATTACTCCAATTGCTGATATGAAAACAATCGCTAAAAAGATTGCAGCATCTAATTTTCAATTGAATTCCCACGCGATTGGTGATTCTGCTAATACGGTTTTGCTAAAAATATATAAAGATGCATTAACAGGTAAAAAGGATCGTCGTTGGAAAATTGAGCACGCTCAAGTAGTGCGTGAAATTGATTTTGATTACTTCAAATTTGGGATTATTCCGTCGGTACAACCAACACATGCTACATCAGATATGTATTGGGCTGGTGATCGACTTGGAAAAGAACGTCTAAAAAATGCTTATGCTTATAAAAAACTGCTCCAAAAAGCAGGGGTAATTGCTTTAGGAACTGATTTCCCCGTAGAAGAGGTAAATCCCATGCTTACTTTTCATGCCGCAGTAGCTAGAAAAGATAGTAAAGGATATCCTGCGAAGGGATTCCAAATGGAAAATGCTTTAACCAGAGAAGAAACACTTAAAGGGATGACAATTTGGGCTGCTTTTTCTAATTTTGAAGATAAAGAGAAAGGAAGCTTAGAAGTTGGTAAATGGGCTGATTTGGTGATTTTTGATAAAGATTTGATGAAAATATCTGAAAGTGAGATCCTTAACATGAAGCCGGTAAATACCTACCTAAAAGGACAAAAAGTAAAGTAAAAGTTTTGGGTAACAGTAGGTTTCTTACTGTTTTTAAGAGGAACGCTTATTTATTGTATGTTTTGATTACAAAACTGCGGTAGATAAGCTTTTTTTGTTTTTATTTGTAATCAGATATAGTAAATGTGTTTGCTGATTGTAACTATTAATCCATCTTTGCCTTATCAAAATAAACAAAGTAGTAAATAAAATATATAGTTATGTGCGGAATAGTATGTGCCTTCGATTTAAAACAAAATGCAGAAACCTTACGACCAAAGGTATTGGAGATGTCAAAAATAATTCGTCATCGTGGACCTGATTGGAGTGGGATTTTTAGTAATGATAAAGCCATACTATCACACGAGCGTTTGGCAATTGTTGATCCAGCATCTGGAAAACAGCCTTTGTTTAGTGCTGATGGCAAATTAGTATTGGCGGCCAATGGAGAGATTTATAACCACAGAGAATTGCGTAAGCAGTTTGTAGGTAGCTATGATTTTCAAACAGAAAGTGACTGTGAAGTAATCTTAGCGTTGTACAAAGAAAAAGGGCCTCATTTTCTTGATGAAATGAATGGAATTTTTGGTTTTGCAATTTATGATGTTGACAAAGACGAGTATTTTGTAGCACGCGATCACATGGGTATCATTCCTTTGTACATTGGTTGGGATCAGCATGGTACTTTTTACGTAGCCTCAGAGCTTAAAGCATTAGAAGGGTATTGTACCAAAATTCAGTTATTTCCTCCAGGTCATTACATGACGAGTAAAGACGGTGAATTTGTACAATGGTATAAAAGAGATTGGACTGAGTACGAAAATGTAAAAGACAACGAAACAAAGATTGAAGATATTAAAGTAGCGCTGGAAGCAGCGGTCCACAGACAGTTAATGAGTGATGTGCCGTATGGTGTTTTACTCTCGGGTGGATTAGATTCTTCTATCACATCGGCTGTAGCCAAAAAATATGCGCAAAAACGAATCGAGTCTGATGATACAACCGATGCTTGGTACCCGCAATTGCACTCCTTTTCAGTAGGATTAGATGGTTCGCCTGATTTAGCAGCAGCACAAATTGTCGCCGATCATATTGGAACGATTCACCACGAAATCAAATTTACGATTCAAGAAGGTCTGGATGCTATTAAAGATGTTATCTATAACCTCGAGACCTATGATGTGACAACCGTGAGAGCTTCCACTCCTATGTGGTTAATGGCGAGAGTTATTAAGTCAATGGGAATAAA
>NZ_JAQWTM010000422.1 GCF_029242675.1 Flavobacterium sp. | reverse complement strand
AAACCAAAATTAGTTGTTTTAGATACAATGAATTTTTGGATGGACTGCGCTTTACCTGAATTATTAGAGGTGATTAAAAGAGTTGACGTTATTACTATCAATGATGAAGAGGCTAGACAATTATCAGGAGAATATTCTCTTGTTAAGGCTGCTGCCAAAATTCAAAAGATGGGTCCTAAATATGTTGTAATCAAAAAAGGAGAGCACGGTGCGTTATTGTTCCACAATGAGCAAGTGTTTTTTGCACCAGCATTACCGCTAGAAGAAGTATTTGATCCAACGGGAGCAGGTGATACTTTTGCGGGAGGTTTTGCAGGTTTTATTACGCAAAGCGAAAACGTGTCATTCGAGAACATGAAAAATGCAATTATTTACGGATCAAATTTGGCTTCCTTTTGTGTAGAGAAATTTGGAACCGAACGTATGGTTGGTTTAGAAAAAGACGAAGTCGTGTCGAGATTGAAACAGTTTAAATCTTTGACTCAGTTTGATATAGAATTATAATGCCTTAAAGCCTCGGAAACGGGGCTTTTTTGATTTTTAATGATTGACAGCATAAAGCGCTTTGCTACAAGTAATAAAGCGGAGAATAAAACAACAACACAACAAAAAAACACACAATGAGCGACGCTTTAAAACACGAGTGTGGTATAGCTTTAGTTAGACTACTTAAACCGCTTGAATTTTACAAAGAGAAATACGGTTCGGCTTTTTACGGAATACAAAAAATGTATCTCCTTATGGAAAAGCAGCACAACCGTGGACAAGATGGTGCTGGATTTGCTAGTATAAAACTAGATGTTGAGCCAGGCGAACGATACATCAGCCGTGTGCGTTCTAATAATTCGCAACCGATACAAGATGTTTTCGTTCAAATTAATGACCGAATTAATGAGGAGATGGCTGCTCATCCTGAATATGCAGACGATGTTCCAGCACAAAAAGCAAATATTCCGTACATTGGGGAGTTGTTTTTAGGTCACGTACGTTATGGAACTTTTGGAAAAAACAGTATCGAAAGTGTGCACCCATTTTTACGTCAGAACAATTGGATGCACAGAAACCTGATTCTAGCAGGTAACTTTAATATGACCAATGTAAAGGAGCTTTTTCAGAGTCTTGTTGAATTGGGTCAACATCCAAAAGAAATGGCAGATACGGTTACGGTTATGGAAAAGATAGGACATTTCCTTGATGATGCTGTTACTGATTTATACCAAGATTGTAAAAATGAAGGGCTGAGCAAGCTTCAGGCCTCACCCGTAATTGCTGAGCGGTTAGATGTGGCAAAAATCCTGACTCGTGCTTCAAAAAATCTAGACGGTGGGTATGCCATGGCAGGACTTTTAGGTCACGGAGACGCTTTTGTTTTCAGAGATCCAGCAGGAATTAGACCCGCTTACTATTATCAAGATGATGAGATTGTAGTTGTGGCTTCTGAGCGTCCCGTAATTCAAACTGTTTTTAATGTTCCTTTTGAAAGTGTTCACGAAATAGATCCAGGAAAGGCGTTGATTATCAAGAAAAACGGAATGGTTTCCATGAAGGAGATTTTGCCTCCTACGGTTAAAAAAGCGTGTTCCTTTGAGCGTATTTATTTTTCTAGAGGTAGTGATGCCGAAATATACCAAGAAAGAAAAAAATTAGGGAAGCTAATTTTACCAGCTGTTTTAAATGCAATTGATCAAGATACTGATAATACGGTTTTCTCTTATATACCTAATACAGCTGAAACCTCATTTTATGGTTTGGTTGAAGAAGCGCAGGATTTCTTAAACCAAAGGAAAAATAACTTTATTCTAAAAAATAGAGATACGCTTACTGAAGAGAGCTTAAAAGAATTACTATCAGTAAAGATTCGCACCGAAAAAGTAGCTATAAAAGACGCGAAGCTTAGAACCTTTATCACTGAGGACAGCAGTCGTGACGATTTAGTGGCTCACGTATATGATGTTACTTATGGTGTTATCAAACCTACGGACAACCTTGTTATTATCGATGATAGTATTGTGCGTGGTACAACATTAAAAATGAGTATCATTAAAATGATGGATCGATTGAATCCAAAACGAATAGTTGTGGTTTCCTCAGCGCCACAAATTCGATATCCAGATTGTTACGGAATTGATATGGCAAAGCTTGAAGGATTGGTTGCTTTTAAAGCTGCGTTAGAACTTTTAAAAGAGCGAAATCTATATCATATCGTTGATGAGGTGTATGCTAAATGTAAGGCACAAGAAAATTATTTAGATAAAGATGTGATCAACTATGTGACGGCAATATATGAGCCATTCACACCTCAAGAAGTATCCGATAAGATTGCTGAAATGTTAAGTTCTCCTGAAATTAAAGCTGAGGTTAAAATCATCTTTCAAACAGTAGAAGATTTACACATTGCTTGCCCTAAAAATTTAGGAGATTGGTACTTTACTGGAGACTATCCAACAGCTGGAGGGAACAGAGTTGTAAACCGAGCTTTTATGAATTTTTATGAAGGAAAAGACGCTAGAGCATACTAAGGTTGTAATAAAGAGGTGGTTTGTCGATTTTTTAGGTTATTCACCTATTAAATTTGGTGTAACTAACTTAGATACATATTTTTGGTTTACCATAACATTAGTAGGTTAAGTTTATGGTAGATTTGGGGCAAAAAGGGTGGAAGCAATTCCGCCTTTTTTATTGGAATAAAGTCAAAAAAATAAGCATAAAAAAATAGACGCACTAGCTAAAAGCTAAGCGTTTATTTTTTTATGATTTAATTTTTCTTATTTCTCTGAAGCAAATCTTCTAGAAACTTCAGTCCAGTTGATCACGTTAAAGAAAGCGTCAATATAGTCAGGTCTTCTGTTTTGGTAATGCAAGTAATATGCATGTTCCCAAACATCCATTCCTAAAATTGGAGTTCCACCACAACCTACACCCGGCATTAATGGGTTGTCTTGGTTTGGAGTCCCACAAACGTCTAATTTACCGTCTTTTTGCACACATAACCAAGCCCATCCTGAACCAAATTGTGTTGCTCCCGCTTTGCTAAATTTAGCTTTAAATTCGTCAAAACTTCCAAAACTACTTTCAATCGCAGCAAGTAAATCTCCTGAAGGAAGTCCACCACCGTTAGGTGACATTACTTCCCAAAAAAGATTATGATTGTAAAAACCACCACCGTTATTGCGAACAGCAGCATTTTTCATATCCAAGTTTAATAAAATATTTTCAATTGTTTTTCCTTCCATATCTGTACCAGCAACGGCAGCATTAAGGTTGGTAGTGTAAGCATTATGATGCTTTGAGTGGTGAATTTCCATTGTGCGAGCATCAATGTTTGGTTCTAATGCATCGTAAGCATAAGGTAACTGAGGTAATTCAAAAGCCATAATATGTTTGTTTAAATATTTATAAAAATTTATTCAAATTTAAACATTTAACTTCGGAAAAGGAAATAGTCGATTGTTATAATTTCATTAAAGTTGCAAAAGCACTATTTCAATGTTTGGTTCTTTGGTGATAAATAGGAACCGTTATTCGTCTTGATTTAAGTTTAGGATTGCGCCATTGCCATACATACAATACTAATTTTTGCACCAGGAATTTTTAATAAAGCGCGGGAACAAGCCTCTAATGTTGAGCCAGTTGTAATAACATCATCAATTAGTAAAAAATGCTTACCATGATCTTTTTCTGTATACACAACATCAAATAGGTTTTCAATTCCTTCGGATCTGCCTAGCAAATTTTTCTTTGATTGTGTTTTAGAATAGACGGTTCGGACCAATAAATCCGTAGAATAAGCGATATCTAATTCCTCTGAAAGCGCTAGACCAAAAGTAGTGACTTGGTTGTAACCTCGTTCTTTGTATTTTTTTCGGTGCAGCGGAACGGGTATGATTTGGTCGGGTTTACTAGTATGCATTAGCTGTTTTAGTTCATCGCCGTACCAATGGCCTAGTAAAGTGCCAATCTCTTCATGTCCTTTGTATTTTAGGTTGTGAATTAGCTCTTGTACTATTCCTTTTTTATGAAAATAGAGAAACGCTGAGGCATGTTCTACCGGAATCCTACCGTAGAATTTTTTGTAAGCTTCATTTTCAATAGCTAAATGGTGATTCGTTAAAGGAAGATTGTGTCTACAAGGAGTACAAATAACCAATTCATTCGTTAGCAAAATTGCAGTGCAACCTGCGCATATTTTTGGAAAGAATAAATTAATAAGGTGTTTCAGCATACAATTAGGAGATTATTTGATAAAAATATGAAAATCAAGGATTCAATCTTGTACTATTTCCTTTTTTTTAAGTTCACTTTTTATATTTTTGCAGTATGGCAAAACAAGAAGATATATTTAAGAACGTAGTTTCGCATGCAAAAGAGTATGGATTTATTTTTCCGTCAAGCGAAATTTATGATGGTTTGAGTGCAGTCTATGACTATGCACAAAACGGAGTAGAGTTAAAAAAGAACATAAGGGAATATTGGTGGAAAGCAATGGTTCAAATGAACGAAAACATCGTTGGTTTGGACGCCTCTATATTGATGCACCCAACTACCTGGAAAGCTTCAGGTCACGTAGATGCTTTTAACGATCCCTTAATTGATAATAAAGATTCAAAAAGAAGATATAGAGCGGACGTTTTGATTGAAGATTATGCTGAAAAGCTTAACGTAAAAGCAATCAAAGAAATCGAGAAAGCTAAGGTTCGTTTTGGAGATGCTTTCAATGAGGCTGAATTTGTGTCAACAAACCCAAGAGTTGTTGAATACAAAACACGTGAAAGAGAAATTTTAGAACGTTTAGGACGCTCATTAGGTAATGAAGATCTGGAAGATGTTAAGGCTTTAATCGAAGAGTTAGAAATCGCTTGTCCGGAATCGGGCTCAAGAAATTGGACCGAAGTACGTCAATTTAACCTTATGTTTGGTACTAAATTAGGAGCTTCTGCAGATACTGCAATGGACTTGTATTTGCGTCCAGAAACAGCACAAGGGATATTCGTAAACTTCTTGAATGTTCAAAAATCAGGAAGAATGAAAGTTCCTTTTGGTATCGCTCAAACAGGTAAAGCATTCAGAAATGAAATTGTTGCAAGACAGTTCATTTTCCGTATGCGTGAATTTGAACAAATGGAGATGCAATTTTTTGTGCGTCCAGGCGAGGAAATGAAGCATTATGAGTTTTGGAAAGAGGCACGATTGAAATGGCACTTATCTTTAGGACTAGGAAAAGAAAACTATCGTTTTCACGACCATGAAAAATTAGCTCATTATGCTAATGCTGCCGCAGATATCGAGTTTAATTTTCCTTTTGGATTCAAAGAATTAGAAGGAATTCATTCGCGTACCGATTTTGACTTAAAAGCACACGAACAATTCTCAGGTAGAAAACTACAGTATTTTGATGCTGAGTTAAATAAAAACTATGTGCCTTATGTTGTAGAAACATCTGTAGGATTGGACAGAATGTTTTTGGCCGTTTTTGCGACTTCTCTAAAAGAAGAAACGTTAGAAGATGGATCAACTAGAACGGTATTGCAATTACCATCAGTATTAGCGCCTACTAAAGCTGCTGTTTTACCATTAGTGAAAAAAGATGGACTGCCTGAAATTGCACATCAGATAATTGCAGATTTAAAGTGGGACTTTAGTGTTGCTTATGATGAAAAAGATGCTGTGGGTCGTCGTTATAGAAGAGCGGATGCTTTAGGAACACCTTTTTGTATTACTGTGGATCATCAAACAATCGAAGATCAAACAGTGACTATCAGACATAGAGATACGATGAAACAAGATCGTGTTGCGATAACAGATTTAAAATCAATTATCGAAAATGAAGTTTCGATGAAAAACTGGTTAATGAAAATGTAGTTCGAATGAACTTATTCAAATAATAAAAGGCTTCTCAATTGAGAAGCCTTTTGTGTTTTTTAAAAGCGGTATCCTATTGTTATTCCGCCGCGTCCAACTACTTCAGGACTCTCTTTGCTTAATAGATTACGACCTATTCCGGCATTAATTTCAAAAACATATCCTTTCTTGTGAACCCATTTTGAACCCAACCCAAATCCTAAAGCAAAATCAGAATAACGGTCTCTTTCGATTCGGCTAATATTATTATTGTTGTCATAGTAATAAGTGGAGCTTGCTACACCCGTATTAAACATGCTGAATCCTTCGACGAAAAATCCAGCTGCAGGTTTTTTGCCAAAGTAAGCTCTATAATAGGGAGTAAGCATAACGTTACTATCGAAATCATCTTGGTTTACGAAAAAAACAGAAACTCCAAGTCCTGTATCTTCATTTAAAATACGTTCATAAGTAACTTCCACCGCGCCTAATACTAAAAATAAGGCATTTCCTTTTAATTCGTTTTTTTTAAAATCGGGTGCGGTTTTCTCTTGACTGTATGTCATTATAGTAGAGAAGAATAATAAAAGAGCTATTGATTTTTTCATAGTTTTGGTTTTATGACGCAAAAGTAAGATAATTTTGTAAAAAACAAAAATTCTTATTGTTGTTGATACAAAAACTTCTATAATAATTATGTCTAATTATCTTTTCAAGCCAACTATTTTAATGTTTTATTGCAACAGAATATGAGGAATTTAAAAAGTTATTAAGTAAGTGTTTTTTATCACTTTACGTTTTTAATCGAGTATATTTGTATTTGAACGATTAAAGGATATGGCTATTTTATTTTTTAAGGCAAGTAGCAGTAAGTTAAAAATTTTAACTTTGGTAACGTGCTATGCTTTTTTACTTATCATGTGAAGGCAAGTGATATTTGTAATTGTTTGAAAGTATAAAGTAAAATTTCAGGATTGATTGTGAAAAGTTCACATAAGATAAATTAGCTTTTTAAATAAGAGAAACTTAGTAAACGATAGAGATGAGCTACTCCTATGTTATAATTGATGATGATGTAAAAAGCGTTTTGGAGATCCAAGCATTTGCTCAGAACTTTACGGAGCTTGTTTTTATAGATTCTGCAAATAATTATGAAACTGCTTTGGATTTAATTCTGGAATCTAAGCCTGATCTAATTTTTTTGGAAATTGACCCTGTCTCCACTAAAAGTAAATTGTCTTTACTATTAATAAACGAGCTTCACAGGTGTTTAAATGAGATCCCCCACATTATCATAACCACTAAAACTAAAAGACTTGCCTTTGATTGCATAAAATTTCAAGTCTTTGACTTTATTTTAAAACCGATATCGCATAATGACTTAGTAAAGCTAATTTTGAAATTAGAAAAAATTAAAGTTTCAGTACCGTTGTTAAATGTAAATGGATTGTTGGAGAAGGAATCAGCTATAAAAGGACAGCAAGCTCTTATTCTATGCATTAAATCATATGGAGATTACAGGTATGCTGACACTAGAGATATAACTTATCTCAAGGCGGACAATAATTCAACAGATATTCATTTATACACAGGAGAAATGATTACCGCTTTCAAAACCTTAAAGCATTTTGAGGCAGCCTTGTACTATCCATTTGTAAGGATTCATAATAGTTACATTGTAAATAGTAGGTACATTTCTAGAATTCATACTGGGAACGCAAACTGTCATATAAAAAATTCAGCAACTAAAATTCCGTTTTCTAAAACGTATAAGTCTAATATTGATCTTATAATAAGTAAAATTTCTAGTGATAATTATCTAGAAATTTAAAAAACAGCATTCTACCATAATTTTATAATCAGCTACTATCAGACTGATATAGTTCACCATAAGGAGCTTTTTTTTCAATGAATTTGAGGATAGTCTGTTTAGTTTTACATCAAGTTAAGCACGTAACTGTAAGTGTTTAAACTTAAAAAGTAAAACAAACAAAAATTTAACAAATCCCCTTATTATGAAAAAATCAATTTTAACAATCGGACTTTTATCTTTAGTAATGATCTTAACTTCTTTTTCGACTTTTAAAACTGTTGAAATTATAGGTCAAAATGGAACTCAATCTGGTAATATGAAATTAGATATTATAGGTCAAAATGGAACTCAGTCTGGTAATATGAAATTAGACATTATAGGTCAAAATGGAACTCAGTCTGGTAATATGAAATTAGATATTATAGGCCAAAATGGAACTCAGTCAGGAAATATGAAATTAGATATTATAGGCCAAAATGGAACTCAATCAGGTAATATGAAGTTAGACTGATACAATCTAGTATTTGGCGTATAAATATGAAGAGGCTATCAAATTATTTGATAGCCTCTTTATTATTTTAGTAGTTTTATTTTAGTATTTTTGAGCAAATCTATATCAAGTTTTGAAAAAAAAATACTTTATATTCACATTATTTGTCTTTTTATTCGCGTGTTCGAAGAAAAAGGAAGAATTTTCTAATTTTAATCTAAGAGAAGATAGTCTCTCTATATATTTTGAACTAGCCAACGACTTAAACTTGCCTATTACAAAAAGAGAAAATTATAATGATAAAGATTTAGAAATAGTTTTGAATCATTCAAATGATTCGCTTAACAGAGTTAATTTATTCAAAGTAGCCAATAGATATTATAACATAAGCAATTGGAAAAATTTCAGTAAAACAGTACGTTTAGTTTTGGAAAATGCACAAGACGCAAAGGATACATTGCTAATAGCTAAAGCATATAATTATTTAGGTGATTATTATGACTCTCAGGGAGTGTATGATACCGCTTATCAGTTTTACTATAAAGCTGAGAAAATGTATGAACGGCAGGGTGATAAATTTAATTGGGGTAAAACACTAATTAATAAGGCGACATTACAGTTTAAAGCAGGTGATTTTTTAGGATGTGAAAAATCCGTTGGTAAGGTGCTGCGTATTATCCAAGATGAAAAAAAAGCAAATAATATTTACTATAACGCATATAATCTTCTAGGTATAACTTATGGAGAATTGGGGGAATTTGATAATGCTCTTTCTTATAATGGGAAGGCATTATCAGTAATTGATGATGAAATAATACCAGTAGAATTTCAGTCCAGAGCAACGTCTTTTAACAATATTGGTTTTTTATATCTAAACTCAAAAAATTATTCTGCGGCAAAAAGTTATTTTCAAAAAGGATTATTACAAAAAAAATTAATTAGTCAAAAACCAACGATATATGCTATGCTACTTGATAATTTAGCATATTCTAAATTTAAAATGCGTGAATTAGATGGTTTGCCAGATTTGTTTTATAAATCAATAAAGTTAAAAGATAGCTTAAAGTTAACTACAGGGATTTTTGTTAATAAAATTCATTTAGCTGAATATTTTGCTTTTAAAAATGATACTATTAAAGCGCTGGTCAATTCACAGGAAGCATTAAATTTAGCGCGTACCACTAAAGTTTCAAGAGATATTTTAGTAGCACTAAAACAGCTATCAATTATTGATCCCCAGAACGCTTCTACTTACACAAAAGAATACATTCAAATCAATGAAAAGTTGCAAAAAGCCGAACGTACTATGGGAGAAAAATTCTCCCGTATAGAGTATGAAACCGATCAAATTAAGGATCAAAACTCTTCTTTAGAGGATCAGAATCGAAATTTGTTATATGCTTTGAGTATTTTAACCATTGTAGGATTATTTATTTATATTATTAAGACCCAAAAAACTAAAAATAAGGTGCTTTTATACAAGCAACAACAACAACAAGCGAATGAGGATATCTATAATTTAATGATTTCTCAGCAAAACACTATCGAGACAAGCAGGGTACAAGAGAAAAAACGGGTAGCACAAGAGCTCCATGACGGTGTTTTGGGTAGGATGTTTGGCGTTAGGATGAATTTAGATAGTCTAAATAAAATTCAAGACGATATGGCTATACAGCAAAGAGACAGTTATTTATCTGAATTAAAAAATATCGAACAAGATATTCGTGAAATTTCGCATGACCTGAATAGAGAAAAATCAGAATTAATTAATAACTTCGTCACAATTGTGGATAATATGCTGGAAGAGCAAAGAAAAACCTTTCCCGCTAAAATAATATCTACAATTGATTCTTCTATTAAATGGGATCAAGTAAAGAACTCGGTAAAGATTAATTTATATCGAATTATTCAAGAGTCACTTCAAAATTGCAATAAATACGCAAATGCCAGTGTTATTAAAGTTGAATTGAAAAAGAAAGACGATACTATTGTGCTTTTAGTAAAGGACGACGGTATTGGGTTCGACATTAAGACAAAGAAGAAAGGAATTGGATTAAATAATATGATTTCCAGAACAAATGAATGTGACGGACAGTTTGATGTTTCCTCAATTAAAGGACAAGGAAGCACAATTATTGTCACTATTCCAACAGAACAAAAACAAATACCACTATAAAAATGACAGTTGACCCCGGTTCTTTAACGCGTCTTAATAAAAAAATACTAATTGTTGATGACCATCCTTTTATTATTCAAGGGTATAAAAATGCAATTACAAGATACAAACCCGAACAATATGAATATTCAATAAGCGAGGCTAAAGACTGTGCCTCGGCCTACGATATAATAGTAAATCCTGATACTCCTGCTTTTGATATTGCTTTTTTGGATATCAGTATGCCAACCTATGAAGAAAAAAACATTTACTCAGGTGAAGACTTAGCTAAGCTACTGTTACAGTATATGCCAAACTGTAAAATAATTTTGCTAACCATGTTTACGGAGTTTTTAAAAATAAAAACAATAATAAAAAACATAAATCCTAATGGATTAATCATTAAAATTGATTTAACATTTGATGAACTATTATTTGCATTTGATAAAATCATAAAAGGTCATTTTTATTATAGTCAATCCGTACTGCAAATGTTAGATTCACAGGATCACAGTATTGAAATCGACTTATTTGACAAGCAAATTTTATTTCATTTGTCTAAGGGGACCAAAGCAATTGACATTCCAAAATACATTCCTATTTCGTTAAATGCAATCGAGGCTAGAAAGTTAAACTTAAAAGAGTTGTTAAAACTAACAGGGGGCACTGATTTTGATTTAGTTCGTGAAGCCAGGAAAATTGGACTTTTGTTTTAATAAATCATAAAAAAACGCCCCTAAAAGATTCTTTTAAGGGTGTTTTTTTACTAGCAAATAGTTACTTTTTTATTCAGCTAGTGCATTCCAGCCACGCGCTTTTAATGCTATTTTAGTATTAGCTCTTGTAACTAGGTGTATTCCTTCGCTTTCTTGTATCATATGTCCAATTATGGAAAAGTTCGGATTTGCTTTAATTTTTTCAAAATCTTCCATTGCGATAGTAAAAAGTAATTCGTAATCTTCGCCACCATTAATCGCAACAGTGGTGCTATCGATATTAAATTCTTCGCAAACACTGATTAATTGTGGATCTAACGGTAATTTATCCTCGTAAAGATTACAACCTACTCCTGATTGTTTACACAAATGCATGATTTCTGACGATAACCCATCTGAAATATCGATCATCGAAGTTGGTTTAATTTCTAAAGCGTGTAAAAGCGTGCGAACATCTTTTCTGGCCTCTGGTTTTAATTGACGCTCAATTAAATAGGTGTAAGCGTCTAAATCGGGCTGTGAGTTAGGATTCACCTGAAAAACCTGTTTCTCTCTTTCTAGTACCTGAAGTCCCATGTAGGCTGCTCCAATGTCACCAGTTACCACCAATAAATCAGTTTCCTTGGCACCATTTCGATAAACGATTTCTTCGTCATTTGCCTCACCAATAGCGGTGATGCTGATAATCAATCCTTTTTGTGATGAGGTGGTATCACCGCCTATAACGTCTACTTTATATTCGGCAGCAGCATGTGCAATTCCGTCAAATAATTCTTCAAGTGCTTCAAGTGGAAATCGATTTGAAACAGCTACTGATACTGTGATTTGAGTAGCCTTGGCATTCATGGCACAAATATCCGATACGTTCACAACTACTGCTTTGTATCCTAAATGTTTTAAGGGCATATAGGCTAAGTCGAAATGAACTCCTTCAATCAACAAGTCAGTTGATATCACTACTTTTTTATCCTTGAAATCAAGGATGGCAGCATCATCACCAATACTTTTTAAAGTGGAAGGCTGGTTTACTTCGAAATTTTTTGTCAAATGGTCTATTAGTCCAAATTCACCTAATTGACCTATACTCGTACGCTGTGGGTTTTTATCTTCAATCATCCTTTTTAATTATAAAGTAGCAAAGGTACGAAGATAAAGCAGACTGTAAATTTTGACTGCTAATGATTTTTACTTTTGTAAGAATTCATTTTATAGAATGTTAAAAATAATGTAACAAATAAGGCAAATCCTCTACTTACTAGATAACTAATTAATTTATCCATAATGAAACTTAAAATAAATAACCTCAGTAAGACTTACAAAAACGGCGTAAAAGCACTAGATGACTTAAATTTAGAAATTGGAACTGGAATGTTTGGTCTTTTAGGTCCTAACGGAGCAGGGAAATCATCTTTAATGCGTACTATTTCGACCTTGCAGAAACCAGATTCAGGCAGCATCGAATTTGATGGTATTAATGTCTTAGAAGATCAAATGGCCTTGCGCAAAATTTTAGGTTATTTGCCACAAGAATTTGGAGTATATCCTAACATGTCAGCAGAGAAATTATTAGACTACTTCGCACAGTTAAAAGGAATTGCTTCAAAATCAGAAAGGGCTACAATAGTAAAGCAGGTCTTGGAGGTTACCAATTTATATGAAGTGCGATTAAAAGATGTAAATGGATATTCAGGAGGGATGAAACAGCGTTTTGGGATAGCTCAATTATTACTAAACAACCCAAAACTTATTATTGTTGATGAACCAACTGCTGGATTGGATCCTGCCGAAAGACATCGTTTTCTTAATGTTTTGCGTGAAATAGGTACCAATCATACGGTAATATTTTCGACACATATCGTAGATGATGTCAAGGAGCTTTGTAATGAAATTGCTATTTTAAACGGGGGTAAAATTTTAACGCAAGGGACACCAACAGCAGTAGTTGAGACTTTAAACGGATCTATTTGGACCAAAATAATTGAAAGAGAAGCTTTAGAGGAAAACGAAAAGGAATTTAATGTGATTTCATCTAATTACAATCAGGACAATACTTTAAACATTAGAGTACATAGTGCGGATAAACCAAATGAAAGTTTTGTTGCAGCAACTCCTCAACTTGAAGATGTGTATTTTGTAGCACTTAAAAAAGACGCCGTACTATGTTAGGAACTATATTTAATTTTGAGTTGAAAAGGTGGTTGAGAAACCCCTCATTTTATATTTATACAGCTATTTTCTTTTTTCTTTCGATGCTTATTATGGCGAGTAGTCTAGGGATTTTTGATAGTTTCTCTACAACAACTGCCTCTAATGCTTTAGCAAATTCACCAATTGCTTTAAACGATTTGATCAACACCTTGTCGGTACTAACGTATTTCTTATTGCCCTCCATAATTGGGGCTTCGATCTACAGAGATTTTAAGTACAATATGCACACGATACTATTTAGTTATCCATTTACTAAAGCTGATTATCTACTTGGAAAGTTTTTCAGTTCTTTAGTAGTTGTTATTTTAGTTGTTCTAGCTATTGGATTAGGAGCGTTTTGTGCTAGTTTTTTACCAGGTACTAATCAAAGTTTATTAGGTCCAGTTTCGATAGTAGCTTATCTACAAATTTATTTTATTTGGGTAATACCCAACTTGTTTTTTTATGGAGCCATCGTATTTGCAGTGGTAACCATTACGAGAAACATTTCGGTTGGATTTATTACAGTGATTTTACTTTTATTTGTTCAAAGTATGGTGAGTAGTTTTACCAATGACGTCGATAATCAATATGTAGCAGGGTTGCTAGATCCTTTTGGGAGTGAGGCCTTGTCGTATTATACCAAGTATTGGACTGTTTCAGAAAAAAACACAAACTTGCTGCCTTTTGAAGGGGTAATCATTTACAATAGATTATTGTGGTTGGGTATCTCACTTTTAGTTTTAGTAGCACTTTATCGCTATTTTTCTTTTACTCAAACTGCTTTAACTTTTGGAAAAAGCAAAAAAGAAGAACGAGTTACTAAAAATAATTTTGGCGGAATTACGAGAATCAATTTACCACCAATTCAATTTGACTTTTCGGTTAAACAATACCTTAAGACAGCTTGGAATTTATCAAAAGCAGATTTTAAGTTTATTGTTAAAAATTGGATTTTCATCAGTATCGTTATTGTAGGATTGCTTTTTATTTTACTAACGTCTTTAACTGCCGGGGAAATTTTTGGAACAAAAACGTATCCAGTCACATGGCAAATGTTAGCATTACCGGGTAGCGCTTTTAGTCTTTTTATTAATGTGTTGACTTTTCTTTTTGCTGGAATATTAGTGCATAGAGGGTTTACAACTAGAATGAATCATTTAATAGATGTAACTCCTATTCCCAATTGGGTGTTGCTGTTTTCAAAATTTCTAGCCTTACTGCAAATGCAAATAACGCTGTTAGCAGTTATTATGATTGGCGGTATTGCAATCCAGTCTTATAATGGATTTTTTGATTTTGAAATCGGACATTATCTGTTTGAGTTGTATGCGATAAAATTAGTGCATTTTGTCATTTGGGCATTTCTAGCGCTATTCATTCAAACGTTGTTTAAGAATTATTTACTTGGATTTTTTGTTTTACTGATTCTTTCCATCGGATTAGTTTTTATTCCAGAGATTGGAGTAGAACAAGATATTTTTAGATTTAATAGTGATACAGGTTTTCAATATTCTGACATGAACGGGTACGGTAATACTTTGCCATTGTACTATTTATACAAAGGATATTGGTTGCTATTTGGACTAGGTATTTTTGGTCTTACTCTCTTGTTTTGGACTAGAGGAGTTGGTCAATCAGTACGTGCTAGATTTGTTGATGCTAAAAAAAGGTTTAGTAGTAAAACGGCTTTATTAATTAGCGCGTCTTATATTGGCTTCCTAGCCGTAGGTAGTACTATTTACTATCAGGATAATGTTGTTAATGAATACAGATCACAACAAGAAGGTGAAAAATCGCGAGTAGAATGGGAAAAAAAATATAAAAAGTACCAAAAATATGCACAGCCTAGAATTACAGATATCAAGGTTGACTTAGATTTATTTCCGCAGGAGCGCAATTTTGTAGCTAAGGGAACTTATGTACTAAAGAATAAAACTAAAATAGCTATTGATTCCATTTTTATTAATTACAACAGCTATAAAACTAAAATTGCTTTTGCAAAAAAAGCGCAACTCGTTTCACAAGACACAATATTCAATTTCAACATTTACAAGTTGGCGAAAACTTTGCTACCAGGTGATTCTATTGTAATGTCATTTGAAGTTAAGAATAAACCCAATAGTTTATTCAAAGATAATTCACCTGTAATCTACAACGGAACCTTTATAAATAATAGTTCCTTTCCAACTATTGGATATACTGAAAATGGGGAATTGAATGATGACGATGTTAGAAAAAAATACGGATTGAAGCCTAAAGAAAGAATGGCAAGCCCTACCGATTCGATTGCGAAAAAGAATAATTACATAAGCAACGATGCTGATTGGGTTACGTTTGAGACTACTGTTAGCACCTCGGGAGATCAAACCGCAATTGCACCAGGCTACTTGCAAAAGCAATGGAAAAAGGACGGCAGGAACTATTTCCACTATAAAATGGATCAAAAAATGCTGAATTTTTATGCATACAATTCAGCTCAATATGAAGTGAAGCGCGATAAATGGAAAAACATAAATATCGAAATTTACTACCATAAAGGACACGAGTATAATTTGAACAGAATGATTGCAGGTGTAAAGAAATCACTAGATTATTACACGATGAACTTTAGTCCGTATCAACATAAGCAAGTGCGTGTAATGGAATATCCAAGAACACAGGGTGAATTTGCGCAATCATTTGCGAATACGATTCCGTTTTCAGAAGCAATTGGTTTTATTGCAGCGGTCGATGATAAAGCAACTGATGCGGTAGATTATCCTTTTGCTATTACCTCGCACGAGGTAGCGCACCAGTGGTGGGCGCATCAAGTAATAGGTGCAAATGTACAAGGGGCAACGATGTTGTCTGAAAGTCTATCCGAATACAGCTCTTTAAAGGTTTTAGAGCATCAATATGGCAAGTCTCAAATGCGTAAGTTTCTTAAAACCTCTCTTGACAGGTACTTAATGGGAAGAGCGGTGGAGAGTAAAAAAGAAAAACCATTGATGTACAACGAAAATCAGCAATACATTCACTACGAGAAAGGATCTTTAGTGTTTTATGCATTGAGTGATTTCATTGGCGAGAAAAAACTAAATAGCGTTTTGAAGGCGTATATTGCTAAGGTAGGCTATCAAGAGCCACCTTATACAACATCGCTAGAATTAGTTAGTTTGTTAAAGCAAGCCACACCTGACTCACTGCAATACGTTGTTAAGGATATGTTTGAAAACATCACGCTGTACGATAACCGCATTAAAAATGCTACTTCAAAAAAACTGCCCAATGGTAAATACCAAGTGGATATCGAGTTTGATGTGTCAAAATACAAGGCGGATGACCAAGGCAAGCGTATTTTTAAAGATGAAGCTGGCAAAACGTTGTCCTACAAGAAAAAGGGAGACATAATCGCTACAACTTCATTACCCTTACGTGACTATATTGAAATTGGTGTTTTTACGGAGGAGACTATTAAAGACAAAAAAACAGAAAAGGAACTGCATTTGAAGAAATATAAGATTGATAAAATAGATAATAAGTTATCGATCATTGTAGATAAAAAACCAACAGAAGTTGGTGTCGATCCTTACAATAAATTAATAGATACAAATTCTAACGATAACCGAAGAAAGCTGTAATTTGGCAGAGATAAACTAGGGTGAAAATTTTGATTTTCACCCTTTTTATTCCCCTATTATTGATTTAAATTTTTGAAGCTGCTGCAATTCTTATTAAATTTATCAAATGAAAAAAAATAAAATTATTACACTAACAGTAAATCCAGCTCTAGATAAAAGCGCCCATTTTAAAGGTTTGGTTCCTGAACAAAAGATACGATGCGATGCCCCTCGATTTGATGCTGGAGGCGGTGGGATAAATGTTTCTAAAGCAATTTTTCGTTTGGGAGGTGAGTCGCTTGCAATATTCACCGCTGGCGGTCCTACAGGTGAAACAATAAAGGACTTGCTAACACAAGAAGGTATCGCTATAGCACCTATTGAAGTTACTAATTGGACAAGAGAAAGCTTTGTGGCTGTTGACGATAATACTAATTCGCAGTATCGATTTGGTTTTCCGGGTGCTGCTATGAGCACCTCTGAAAAAGACACAATTTTGTTAAAAATGCAATCCATATCCTCTGAATTTTTAGTAATCAGTGGTAGTATTAGTGAAGGACTTCCTGTTGATTTTTATAGCCAGATTGCTCTTGTTGCTAAGCAATTAGGCATTAAAGTTATCGCAGATACATCAGGTGAATCCCTGCACAAAATTCTAGAAACAGGTGTTTATCTAATCAAACCTAATGTAGGCGAGTTAGCCAAATTGGTAGGTGTTCCAAGTTTAGAGATGGAAGAAGTAGATGAAGCTGCAAAAAAGATCATTTCGAGTGGTGGCGCTGAAATTGTTGTTGTTTCCCTTGGACCACAAGGAGCTGTTTTAGTGACTAAAGATTCCTATGACTACGTCCCTGCTCCCAATGTGGTCAAAAAAAGTACCGTTGGTGCTGGCGATAGTATGGTAGGCGGAATGGTGTGGGCGCTTTCGCAAAATAAAAGCTTGAAAGAAGTAATCCGTTGGGGAGTAGCATGCGGTAGTGCAGCAACAATGAATGAAGGAACGCAGTTATTTAAATTCGAAGATGCAAAGCGATTATACGATTGGTTACAAAAGAGTTAGTTGTAGCGCTTTGGAGTTTAAAAATTAAAAAAAGAGCAAGATAAGATGGAACAATTACCATATCATCATAAAGAGGACATTAAAAAACGATTACAAGAAGGAACTTTTTCAGAAGTTGACGAGATATCTAAAATAATGCAATTAGGCCATGACGAAACTATGGCAGTAAATCTTTTAACTACCCTAATAAAAGAGTACAAGCAGGAGCTGTATTTCAATTTGAAGGAAGAAAAAGAGAAAGAAGAAAAAGGAAATATTGCTACAACTGTAGCCGTAGTATCCTCTTTATTAGTTGCTGTTATGGGTCAAAACAACGTTCTATTACTTTTGTTATCCATAGTAGTAGCTGTTGGAGCAGGATATATCGGTTTTCCTGATAAGCCAATTGCCGCAATAGTAGGTTTCGTTACAGGAGCTATATTGATGCCCGTTGTAGTTGGTTTTTATTTAAGTGGCCGAAGTTCTTTTTTTACCTTAGAAATGATTATACCTATGGCCTTATCCTTTGGACCTGGCTTGCTAATAAAGTATCTTATCTCAAGATATTTTTATAATGACCTTAATGATTAATTAAATTTAGATAAATATGATTGACAATTATAACTACAATGAATTGTATAAACGATTTGAACCTCAAGAAAATAAGTGTACTTATTGCGGACGAGAAGAAGTGCAAAATATTGATGAATGCTATTACATTCCTTTATTTATGACCAAGGATAGTACAAATTTAGTTGTATATCGATCCGTTAAGTTTGCCAAAATTTTAATTGGTATTCCAAGATGCTCCAATTGTAAAAAAATTCATGAAAACGCAAGTTATAAAGCAGCAATGTTATCTTGGGGAACAGCAATTGCTCTTGTGGTACTATTATTTTATAATATGATAGCATTGGGTGGAATTGTCCTCGCCTTAGGATTTATTACAGCGATTTTTATAGGTATTTATGGTTCACAACAATTAAAGGATAGGTTTGCTGTAAGTAATGACATCTATGCGCTTAAGGATGGTGCCGAGACCAATGAAATCGTACGTGATTTAGTACTTGCCGGTTGGTCACTGGAACAGCCCGCTCCATAAAAAAAAACCTGATAATTTTTACATTATCAGGTTTCCTTTTTATTCTTGGTTCTATTCTCTACAAAAGCTTAATCATTCAATTTCAAAACAGCCATAAACGCTTCTTGCGGAATCTCAACATTTCCAACCAATCTCATACGTTTTTTACCTTTTTTCTGTTTTTCCAAAAGCTTACGTTTACGAGAAATATCTCCACCGTAACATTTTGCTGTAACATCTTTACGTAAAGCTTTAATGGTTTCACGAGCAATAATTTTAGCTCCAATTGCGGCTTGAATCGGAATATCAAACTGTTGTCTTGGAATCAATTCACGCAATTTCTCACACATTTTTTTACCAATGTTGTAAGCGTTACTTTCATGAATCAAAGCAGACAAAGCATCTACTGATTGTGCATTAAGTAAGACATCTAAACGCTCTAATTTTGAAGTTCTCATTCCTATTGGTGAGTAATCAAAAGAAGCATATCCTTTAGAAACCGTTTTTAAACGATCGTAAAAGTCAAATACAATCTCGGCTAATGGCATATCAAAGTTCAACTCAACACGTTCTGTAGTCAAGTACGTTTGATTAGTTATGATACCACGTTTTTCAATACACAAACTCATAACGTTTCCAACGAAATCTGCTTTAGTAATGATAGTTGCTTTAATAAAAGGCTCCTCTACGCGATCTAATTTTGAAGGTTCTGGTAAATCAGATGGATTATTTATGATGAAAGGAGTTTCAGGATCTTTTTTGGTGTAAGCCAAATAAGAAACGTTGGGAACTGTAGTAATTACAGTCATGTCAAACTCACGTTCCAATCGCTCTTGGATAATCTCCATGTGTAGCATTCCTAAAAATCCACAACGGAAACCAAAACCTAAAGCAGCGGAACTTTCAGGTAAAAATACTAACGATGCATCGTTTAGTTGTAGTTTTTCCATTGAAGCACGCAAGTCTTCATAATCTTCAGTATCTACAGGATATATTCCAGCAAAAACCATTGGTTTTACATCCTCAAAACCAGTAATCATATTGGTGGTTGGTGCCTTAGCATCAGTCAAGGTATCTCCCACTTTTACTTCTTTGGCCTCTTTGATCCCTGAAATTAAATACCCAACATCACCTGCTGAGATTACCTGTTTCGGTACTTGGTCTAATTTTAAGGTTCCAATTTCGTCAGCAAAATATTCATTGCCAGTCGCCATGAATTTAATTTTTTGCCCTTTTTTTATCTGTCCGTTTTTTACACGAAAAATAACCTCAATACCTCTAAAAGGATTGTAATGAGAGTCAAATATTAAGGCTTGTAATGGCTCATCAACATTTCCTGTTGGAGCAGGAATTTTTTCGATAATGGCAGCTAATATATTCTCTACACCAAAACCTGTTTTTCCAGAAGCATGAATAATATCCTCTAATTTACATCCTAGTAAATCAATAATATCATCACTTACTTCTTCAGGATTGGCTGATGGCAAGTCTACTTTATTTAAAACCGGAATAATTTCCAAGTCATTCTCTAAAGCTAAATATAAGTTCGAAATAGTTTGCGCTTGAATACTTTGTGCGGCATCAACGATCAAAAGTGCTCCTTCACAAGCAGCAATAGATCGAGAAACTTCATATGAAAAATCTACGTGTCCCGGAGTATCGATTAGGTTCAGTATATATTCTTCGCCTTTATAAGTGTATTCCATTTGAATGGCGTGGCTCTTAATCGTAATTCCGCGTTCTCTTTCAAGATCCATATTATCAAGTAACTGCGCTTTTTCTTGACGAGCAGTCACCGTTTGTGTAGCACCAAGTAAACGGTCAGCAAGTGTGCTTTTCCCGTGATCAATGTGTGCAATTATGCAAAAATTCCTTATTTTTTTCATTCTATCTAAATATCAATTTCAATAATGTCATGGTGGTCTTTGTCGAATCTTGGGCGTGACGGCAAAAAAAGCCGTCGGGCTATCCGCTATATCTTTTGTTACGTTAACACTTCACAAAAGGATGCCGCTACTATCCCTCACGCAAATCACCCGAAATCACCCGATTAATTTGCAAAGATAAGCTAAAAGTTTTGATTGATGATTGAACAAAAGCTAATGATAGGCGACTTAAATGTAATTTTCATAGCAGCTTCAAAATTAACGGTTTTAAGTCTTGTAATTCGGTTTATATACCACTTAATTTTGATGACAGATCAAACAAATTATCTAAATGTATTTCTTCATTGGTTAGCCCTATGTTGTACATTTGAAAATATCAAGAACCATAATTCATGATCTAATATAATTTCTATGAAAACAATACATGAGGATTTTATCGTTATTAATGATTCTAAATATAATTTGAATCAAATAGAATCACTTGCTTGGAAAAAATTGGTAAATGGATCTGTCGAGAAGAAAAATGGTTTTCGCACCATGTGCGTAGGAACAGTCGATGAAAACAAGACCGCTGCGTTGCGAATCGTAGTTAACAGAAAAGTTGATGAGGTTCACAAAATCATCTATTTCCACACTGATAATCGGTCTCGAAAGTTTTTCGATTTACTAAGAAATAATCACATTTCACTCTTGTTTTACGATGCGCGACAACGAGTTCAAATTGTTGTAAAAGCATGTGCTGTACTTCACACCAGCGATGCTATTGCACACGAGCGTTGGAAAGCTACAAGTCCGCAAGCCCGATTGGGATATATGACAATTGAAGCTCCAAACACCAAGTCAGATAGGCCAACTTTGGGTTATGAAGAACGTTTTGCTAGCATCAAACCATCAGAAGAAGAAAGTAACCCTTTCGAAAAAAATTTTGCAGTAGTAGCTTGCGCCGTTTATGAGCTTGAATTCCTTTATCTAGATTTTCATGGCAATCGCAAAGCTAATTTTTCTTTTGAAAATAGTGTTTTAAAACAATCACATTGGGCAGTCCCGTAACCTTATATTTTATAGTAAGCAGCCCTTATCTTTTTTTGAATGTTGCATTATAAAAAGTCGTGTCTGAGGCAGTAAAATCAACTCTTCTGTTGTCTTCGTTTTCGAACTCTAAACTGTCATTTACCATAAATTTAATTTCGGTATAATTGTATCCAGTATCAAATGTAGTCATGAGTTCATACAAGCTGTCTTTTTGAATAGTTTTCATTTCAGTAGCGTAATCCCAGTTAAACGGTTTGTCTTTCCCTTTTATTCCCACTTTTTTTATTTCCGCCATGTTAGCAGTATTCAGCCGAAAGACAACCGTTCTTTTAACTGTTTTTTGAACACAATTGGTCAAAAATAATGAAAGTATAAGTACTAATACTATCGTTTTAGTTTTCATAATTAGAGTTTTTTTTAGTTAGTAAATAATCAATTCCAAATCGGCCAGAGCCTAAAACAAGATAGAAAATAGCCACCCATAGAAACCCCATGGCTGCAAGGCAATTCCATAATCCGTTTTGTATTTGTTGCATAAAAATAGCCACTAGCATAGTACAAACTATTAGAAAAGAAGCAATTCTAGTTTGAAATCCAAAAAGCAACAACAAGCCGCCAATTGCCTCAGCAAACGCACCCATCCAAGCAAAAAATACTGGTGCAATAGCGAACATTCCACCATATTTTGCAACATCATTAGGGAGCCAAAAAGCAACTTCAAACAGCCCTAAATTAGCATCAAAAGGTGACCAAGGCATTCCAAATTTATCAGCGCCAAAGTTAAAAGCAAGCAAGTAACCACAAACTATGCGAGGAATGGTCAAAAATAAATCTTGTGACCAATGTGGTAAGATTATAGGCTTGGTTATTTTAATTAAAATTTTCATTGTATTTATTTTTAGAGATTCTATTAAATAGTAATGTTCGTTTGTGAATAATTATTTGTTTTTATACGTCATTGATAATCCTATATCGCCTGTGACTTTTAAATCCACTGATGCATAATCGGTAGATTTGTTTTCGAATACTAAAGCGGTATTTCTATCTACTTTTACCACTCTACTTTCATTTGGTTTAACTGTTAATCTAGAGTGAGTACCTCCAGAAATGGGTGCTTCATAAACGTCAATTTCATTTTTGGAAACGTTTTTTAATTTGACTTTAAAAGAACCGTGTTCATTGTTTCCAAGCACAAAACTATCATTGGGTTTGATGCTGGTATTAGAGTTTAAAGAGCCAAAAATTCCGCATGAAGATGTTAAAATGGCTAAGGCCGTTGTTAGAGCAAAATTCCTCATAATTTTTTATTTAATGATTAATAACAGTGCAAAATTGCGCCATTAGTAACTATCAATCGCTTCAAATTATGATTTGAGACCACTTGGTAAGATCTAGTAAAGCACTAAAAACAATCACTTTAATGCATAGTACGGTAATTTTTTTATTTTTTTTAAACTGAGATAGCTCTAATGTTTGAGCTTTTATTTAGTAATTATATTCACATTGTGTTCTAATTGGTCGTGAAGTTTAATCGTTAAATTTAACGCTTGTTGTAGAGTAACATTGTTACAGAGTAAGTACTTTTAAGAATAAGAGTATGGAGATAAATACAAGCAAAACTTTTTGATATTAGTTTTTTAAACTTTAATACCGTAATACTATTAAACGGAATTCGCCTAAGGACATCAAGCAAATTGATGATTTAAATCAATTAAATGAAATAATCGCTGACAAGCGTCTTGCAAAAAGAGCTACTAAAAAAAAGAATAGACGCAACCGACATTATGAAAAACAATTCATTAAAAATACAATTGACCGTTACGAAGCTGAATAGACATCTAATTGATGTTATTTAGGGTGCAGTAAAGCTATATTCTTTTAAATATTCTTTTGGTGAAAACCCAGTATTTTTCTTAAAAGCACGGTTAAAAGTCGCTTTCGAATTAAAGCCGCAGTCAAAAGCGATGCCAAGTAAGGTAGTTTTTTGGTGTGCTCCAACAGCAAAGGCTTGTTTGACGGCTTCAATGCGGTAGGTGTTTATAAAATCATTGAAATTCATTTTGAAACCTTGATTAATGGTTTTAGAAATGATAGCAGCATTTGTATTCAGTTTTTTAGCAACATCCGTTAAAGTTAATTCTGAATTAATGAACATAGAATGTTCGTAAATTAAGGTCTGGACCCTGGATTTCCATTCTTCAATATTAAGAAGATTATTTTCGGAAACAGTTTCAAAATCAATATCGATGACAAACTCTTCTTCAATGGCATTTTTATTTTCGGATAATAGTACCACTTGATTTATATTGTTCGCTGCCATTTTAAAAGGAATACTGGAATAGACGGGATTTGAATAACCTGTAATAGCAATATAATACATGACAATTGAAAAAAACAGAAAATACCACCAACTTCCGGTATAAGTTTTTAAATGGGGATAAAAATAGGCCATTCCATCAAAAAAAATAGGTAACAGCAACATGATTAAAAATGCGATTAAATAGTTTTGTATCCATCTTAAAAGAATGCGATCAGCATAACTCACCACTTGAAAAATCACTTTTTTGTAAATGGTGTAATAACGCAGACTTATAATAAAATAAATAACCATCGAAAGGAGTCCTGATTTTTGATACCAACTATCAAAATCTTTATCCATTCCATCTGTATAAAAATAGTAGTCCTTGATAATGAAGGTATCGTAAGTCCATATGGATACAATGTATATTAAGTATAAAACACCGGGAATAAAATGGAACAACTGTTTTTTATTAAATCTAAAATGAGCATTTAATAGACTTTGGGTGTAACAATAAATTACTGGACCAATAAAAAACAAATGTTGCAAAGGTGTATAAAAAAGAATATCTCTATATGGTTGATTGTCGTACCAACCTGCAAAGCCTAGCATCCAAGGAGCAATGTAAATACTACAAAGAAATATGAAAAAACTCAACCAATAATTTGATTTATTCCCTGTTCGAAACCCTTTCATCAGAAGTAAAATGGAGTAGATCAGACCTTGCGAAAAAGTAATCAACAATAAAGAAGAATAAAAACCAAATTGAAATAGCATACCGACTTTTTTATAAAGATAGCCGTTTTATGAAAATTATTTCAAAATAAATTTATTTTTAAGCGTAAAGAATTAAGTACTATTTGAAAAAGAATTAATTGTAAATAAAGGTAATATCGATGCTATTTAGTTTAAATATTATCTTCTTTTTCCGATTCAAAAACTACTTCAGGATTCGGGGTTTCAGTATTAGGCAACACTTTTACTACTCTTTCTTTTTCAAATTGTTCTACGTAAACGGCATAATCTGCAGGTTCGATTTGAGCACCAGTATATTCAGTGTAAATTTTAGTGAATTGTGCACCAAAATATAATATGGCTGCGGTATAGTACACCCAAACTAGAATTACAATTAGGGAACCAGCTGGACCATAAGCGGAGCCTGTGCCACTTACATCAATATACAACCCAATTAAAAAGCGACCAAGCATAAACAGGCAGGCCGTAAAAAATGCTCCAATTTTAACATCTTTCCACGCTATTTTAGCATCGGGAAGTACCTTAAAGATAACCGCAAACAATATAGTAATTACCGTGAAACTTATACATATATTGATGGCTTCAAATACGATTAGGATCACATTAGGGAAATAATGTTTCAACCAGTCGTTAATAGCTAATAAAACGCCATTAACCATGAAGGAAACGATTAATAAAAAACTCAATCCTGCTATCAGCGAGGAAGATAGTAAACGGTCTTTTATCCATTTTAGCCAGCCGCGTTTTGGTTTTGCTTTTAGGTTCCAAATGATATTAATAGAATCTTGAATTTCACCAAAAACAGTGGTAGCCCCAATTAGAAGGGTGATACTACCAACAATTATAGATAATGTGGTTTTACCGGATAACGCGGTATTTTTTATGACATCTTGTATTTGAGCTGCTGCTTCGTCACCAATCAAACCATTGATTTCGCCAAAAACCTGACCTTGAATAGCCTCTCGCCCTAAAAATACACTAGCCAAAGAAATCATTAAGAGTAAAAGAGGTGCTAATGAAAAAACGGTATAGTAGGAAAGTGAAGCGCTTAACTTTAAGGCTCTGTTGTCTAGAAAACCTTGAAAAGTATCTCTTAGAATATGATATGCTGCTTTAAAATTTATTTTGGTAATCATGTTATTTATGTTAAGTCACAAAGCTAAAGCTTTCTGATTTGAAAATATTACAGAATTATTTCCTTTTTTTGTAAAATTGAGGTCGAACTACTCAACTTTAGAATTGCGTTTTAGTTTATTTAAAATGTTGTAATTTTGCAGAAAATTAAGCAGATGATTAAAATAGGTAACATAGAACTACCAGATTTTCCTTTACTACTTGCTCCTATGGAGGATGTGAGTGATCCACCTTTTCGTAGATTGTGTAAAATGCATGGGGCTGATATGATGTACTCTGAGTTTATTTCTTCTGAAGGTTTAATTCGGGATGCGATCAAAAGCCGGATGAAGCTAGATATCTTCGATTACGAGCGACCGGTTGGAATCCAAATTTTTGGTGGTGACGAAGAAGCGATGGCGCTTTCTTCTAAAATTGTTTCTACTGTTAATCCTGATATTATTGATATTAACTTTGGTTGTCCAGTAAAAAAAGTAGTTTGTAAAGGTGCTGGAGCAGGAGTATTGAAAGATGTTGATTTGATGATTCGCTTAACGCAGGCGGTTATCGATAGTACGCATTTGCCGGTGACAGTAAAAACGCGTTTGGGATGGGACGATAGTTCGATTAATATTGATGAGGTTGCGGAGCGTTTGCAAGATATTGGTGTTGCGGCTTTGAGTATTCACGCTCGTACAAGAGCCCAAATGTACAAAGGCCATTCGGACTGGTCACACATCGCTCGTGTTAAGAATAACCCTAGAATTACGATGCCTATTTTTGGTAACGGAGATATCGATAGCCCTGAAAAAGCTTTACAATATAAAAACGAATATGGCATCGACGGCATTATGATTGGTCGTGCTGCTATAGGTTATCCTTGGATTTTTAACGAAATAAAGCATTTCTTTGAAACGGGGGAGCATTTGGCTAAGCCAACGGTTATTGACAGAGTCGAAGCCGTGAGAAATCACCTCACGTGGGCAATGGAATGGAAAGGAGAACGATTAGGAATTGTAGAAACGCGTCCGCATTACACCAATTATTTCAAAGGGATTCATTCGTTTAAGCCTTTCAAGCAAAAACTAGTTACTGAAGATAGCCCTCTTGAATTATTTGCTATTCTAAACGAAATTCAAGACGCCTACGCCGGATATGAGGTTGTTTAGACACCGTATTAAACAAAAAATGCTACTAGATAATTAGTAGCATTTTTTGTTTTTATGATAAAAACTTATTCCAATAACTTCTTACTCACGCGACTACTAGCGATCAACGAAGCGATAAATCCAAGAGAAACAATGGTACCCATAACAATGGCCACATTTTCCAGAGAAAAAACTACCGGATAAGCCAAAGTTGGTGTAAGCATTATCAATTCAAAGTGTTGCTGGACAAGCACAATGGCAATACCTAAGGCTAAACCTATGAGTCCGCCAATAACACTGAGTAAAGTACCCTGAAGCAAAAATATTTTACGCAAACTAGGAATCTCAACTCCTAGATTAAATAATGTTTTTAAATTCCCTTTTTTATCTAAAATCATCATAATCAAAGCGCCAATTAAGTTAAATAAGGCAACAACAATGACTAAGGTAAAAATTAAATAAACAACAATATTTTCGGTATTGAGCATTTTGTATAGCGACTCATTGAGTTGGGCTCTATTTTTAACCGTGACTTTATTCTTAAAAATAGTTTGCAATTTGCTAATGATTGCATTTTCATCAGCTCCTACTTTTTCCTTAAGTTCGATTCCTGAAACCTGATTGGGTTGGTACTCTAGTAATTCTTGGGCAAGGCCTAAATCAGCAAAAACATACTTGGAATCCAGGTCTTCACTAATAGCATAAATACCAACAGGTACGATGGTACTTTTATTAAATGCTTGGTCGGCATTTTCAATGTTTCCTTTTCCGGGTTTAGGGACTAAAACCTCAAGTTGCTTATTGAAATCAAGTAATCCTAGAGAAAATTTCTGAGTAAGACCGTATCCTACCACTACTTGATACGTGTTTGGTTCAATCCATTGTCCAGTGTACATTATTTTTTTGATGTCGTTAACTTTACCAAAGTTAGTATCAACTCCCTTTAAATAAGTAACTTCTTGTTTGTCATCAAAAGTGAACAAAACACGTTCTTCAATGATTTTGGAGTACGAAGCAAGACCTTCAATTTTATTAATAGCAGCCTCTTGTTCCGGAGAAACCAAAAAAGATTTTCCTAAAACACTGTTAATTTTTAAGTCGGGATCGATATCGTTCGTAAACGAAAGGCTAAACACTTTTAAGCCACTAAAAACAGATAATACGACAAATAACGCCATAGCACCCACAATAATTCCCATACTAGCAATACGATTGATAATATTAATGGCATTGTTTTTACTGTTTGTGCGAAGGTACCGTTTGGCTATGTAAAGAGGGAAATTCAAATTAGATTTGCTTGCGTTTTTCTAGTAAATCCCTGTTTTCAATAGGATTGTCTCTGTTAGAAAGTGCATTGTTTATTTTTTCAATATAATCTAATGAGTCATCAATAAAAAACACCAAGTTAGGCACTTTTCGTAGTTGCAAACGTACCCTTTGCGATAAATCATGCTTGATATTTTTAGCATTTGATTTTACCGCTTCTAAAATTTCAGGCGCTTTATCCTGAGGAAATACACTTAAATATACCGTTGCCACAGACAAATCTGTAGTCACACTAACTTTAGATACCGAAATAATCAAATTAGATACGCCATTTTTTCTCACTTCACCTTGCAGAATGTCAACCAAATCTTTTTGGATAACCCCACCTATTTTTTTCTGTCTATTTGTTTCCATAGTGCAAAAATACTACTTTTAAACATTAAACAAACAATTTTTGAAAGCAACCTAGTAGTTAGGCTGTTTTTTGGAGCTATTTCCTGCTGTCCACTATATCTTTCCCGTCCGCTACGCAGGACTGGAAAGGATGCCGTTCCCATCAGGGCTAGGGCATAAAGTGCTACAGAAACATGAGGATTAAATCAAAAAATTGTACAACAACAACACAATGCAAAGACCTTCCTTCTCCATATACGATGCATCAGCTGGCTCAGGTAAAACATACGCACTCGTCAAAGAATATCTAAAAATTATTCTTAAAGCACCTAAAAATGATGCCTATCGCAATATCTTGGCTATAACTTTTACCAATAAAGCGGTGCATGAAATGAAAAGCCGAATTGTAGGCAGTTTGTCTGAGTTTGCCAAAGAAGAACCTTCTCAAAAAGCAGCCGACTTAATGCAAGATGTAGCTGTAGATACCGAGCTTTCAATTATCGAAATCAAAACGAAATCACAACAAATCATCAAGCATATTATTCATAATTATGCGGCTTTTGATATTTCGACTATTGATAAGTTCACGCATAAAGTAATTCGTGCATTTGCTCATGATCTAAATTTACCCATGACTTTTGAAGTCACCTTAGATACCGATAATTTATTAATCGAAGCAGTAGATGCCATTATCGCGCAGGCAGGTGAGGACGAAACGTTAACAAAACTGCTTGTTGATTTTACCATGGAAAAAACCGATGATGATAAATCTTGGGACATTTCACGTGAAATTCTAGAAACTGGAAAGCTAGTACTTAATGAAAATCACCGCTCTGAAATCAATAATTTTAGCGATAAATCCATAGCCGACTTTGTAGCGATAAAAAAGAAGCTAGTTGAAAGTTGTAAAGTGCTCGTTAAAGACAACGCCGAATTTGCGCAAGCGGCTTTAACGCTGATTGAAAATAATGGTATCGATTTAAAGTCGTTTTCTAGAGGTACATTCCCAAATCATTTAATTAGCATTCGGGACGAGAAATACAATCCAAAAAATAAAACTTTTAAAATTGCGGAAGATATCGCAATCAATAAAACCGCAAAAGACCGAGCGCTAAT
>NZ_JAQWTM010000418.1 GCF_029242675.1 Flavobacterium sp. | reverse complement strand
TTTACGAAGCTAATTTTTGCATGGAGTTCTATGCTCAAAATGCCATAGTGAATCCTCTTGATAAATTTTTTAAACTAAACAAAATTTCACAGCCACCTTTTGCTGTCTTTTTTAAGAATAATAAACAGTTTCTGTTTTCGGCATCGCCTGAGCGCTACCTGAAAAAACAAGGACAAGACTTGATTTCGCAACCTATAAAAGGGACAGCAAAACGTTCTCTAGTTACTGAAGAAGATGAGTCTATTAAAAAATCATTAGCACAAGACCCTAAGGAGCGATCGGAAAACATCATGATCACTGATTTGGTGCGAAACGATTTATCACATACAGCGCAACGTGGTTCCGTGCAAGTACCTGAGTTATGTAAAGTGTATTCTTTCCTGCAGGTACACCAAATGATTTCGACGGTCACCTCAAAATTAGATCCACAATATTCGGCAATTGAAGCCATCAAAAAATCATTTCCAATGGGAAGTATGACTGGAGCACCCAAAATTTCGGCTATGAAAATTATCGAGGAATTAGAAGAGACCAAACGCGGATTGTACAGTGGTTCCGTTGGTTATTTTACACCCGATGGCGATTTTGACTTTAACGTGGTTATTCGTAGCATCTTGTACAATCAAGAAAATCAATATGTTTCTTTTTCAGTTGGAAGTGCTATTACGTCTTTGTCTGTGCCCGAAAACGAGTACGAAGAATGCCTTTTAAAAGCAAAAGCCATGCGCGAGGTGTTAGAATAAGCAGACTATAATTTGTAGATAGATTAATAATCTTTAATTTTGAAGAATGCTAGAAAAACTACAAGCTCATATCACCCAAAACTTTCCGTTTTTACAAAATAAAAAACTGCTTCTTGCCACTAGCGGCGGTTTAGATAGCATGGTGATGGCTCAATTATTTTGTCAATTACCCTATGAAATAGCATTGGCGCACTGTAATTTTCAATTGAGAGGTATCGAGAGTTTCGAGGATCAAAAATTTGTAGAGGATTACGCGGAGAAAAATAATATCCCACTTTTTGCAACGCAGTTTGATACGACGGCTTTCGCCAAAGATTACAAGCTTTCTACACAAGTAGCGGCGCGTGAACTGCGATACAATTGGTTTTATGAATTATTGGAGGAGGAGCAATTTGATTATGTCTTGACAGCGCACCATGCAGACGACAATATCGAAACATTTTTGATTAATTTAAGCAGAGGAACCGGCTTAGATGGTTTAGTGGGAATTCCAGCTCAGAACGATAAAATCATTCGACCACTATTACTTTTTTCTCGGGAGGAAATCGAAAATTATGCAACTGAAACACATTTGCAATGGCGCGAAGACAGCAGTAATGCTTCCAATAAATACTTACGAAATAAAATTAGACACGATCTTGTTCCTTTATTTAAGGCAATGAATCCGCATTTTATTGATAGTTTTCAAAATACACAAACGTATTTGCAGCAAGCGCAAGCCATGGTTGAGGATGCAGCAATTATGGTCTATCAACAAGTCGCAGAGCAAAACGGCGATACGATTCAGTTTGATCTTGCACAACTCAAGCGCTTAGCGAATTATCAATCGTATTTGTACCATTGGCTTAAAGAATTTGGTTTCACCGCTTGGGATGATATCTATGATTTAGTCGAAAGTCAGTCCGGGAAACAAGTCCACAGTGTGGAGTATAGATTAATCAAAGATCGCGACCATTTACTACTTGTTCCGTTGCAATCCAATTCGAATGGGGAAGCGTATTACATCGAGAAAGGAGAGCAAGACGTTAAGATTCCCTTAAAGTTATCCATTACCAAGGTAGAGGATTTAGCCACTTCATCGAATACTACTATCTTTGTAGATGAGAGTAAATTGGTCTATCCATTGGTTTTACAAAAGTGGAATGAGGGAGATTCCTTTCAGCCTTTTGGGATGAATGGAAAAACGAAAAAACTCAGCAAGTTTTTCAAGGACGAAAAATTATCCGTCGTTGCTAAAGAAAATATTTGGATTTTATGGTCTGCAAATGCCATTGTATGGGTTGTAGGCTTGCGCCAAGATGAACGATTTAAAATAGAAAATAACACAGAAAATATCCTGAAATTAGAAATACAATAATGAAGAAAATACTATTTATACTCATCTCTTTCTTGGCTTTTGCCAATGCAAATTGCCAAATGTTAGATCCTGTAAAATGGACAACCAAAATAGAGAAGAAATCAGAGAATACCTTTGTTCTTGTTTTTGATGCTGTACTGGAGAAAGATTGGCATATGTATTCTCAGTTTACGCCTGATGGTGGACCGCTACAATTAGAAGTTGCTTTTAAAAATCAAAAAGGGAACTTCACTTTAGTTGGTAAGGCTAAAGAAAGTAAAACGAGAACCGCCTATAACGATATCTTTGAGGTTAATGAGACTTTCTTTGAAGGAAAAGCTCAAATAAGGCAAGAGGTAACAATTACTAATTCAAAGCTGACTAAAATTGATGCGACTTTAAATTACCAAGTGTGTAAGGAGGTTTGTATCAATCAAGAGAAAAAATTCACATTTGCTATTCCAGCAATGGCTTCGGTGACTGCTGCGCCAACTACTGCAAGTACTGAAATCCCAACTGCAGCAGTAGCTTCGGATTCGGTTGCTGTTGATTCCTTAGCGCCAAGTTTAGGCGAAAGTAATGTCTACGACGCCAGTGATCGTACTAAAGAAGCAGTTGCTATTGCTCCAGAAGATACTACCACCTCTCGTGGATTATGGTCTATATTTTTTATAGCCTTTCTTTCTGGATTCGCTGCTCTTTTAACGCCTTGCGTTTTCCCTATGATCCCAATGACGGTTAGTTTTTTTACCAAACAAAGTAAAACTAGAGCAGCCGGAATCAGAAATGCTATTATTTATGGGGTTTCCATAATTGTTATTTATGTTATTTTAGGCTTTTTAGTAACTTGGATTTTTGGTGCGGGAGCATTGAATGCGTTGTCTACCAATGTGTGGTTTAATATTATTTTCTTTGTGCTTTTGGTTGTTTTCGCTTCTTCATTTTTGGGAGCATTCGAGATTATGTTGCCTAATTCATGGGCAAACAAAGTCGATAGTCAGGCGGATAGAGGAGGTATTGTAGGTATTTTATTTATGGCATTAGCTCTGGCAATTGTATCTTTCTCTTGTACAGGACCTATCGTCGGTACGTTGCTTGTGGAAGCTGCATCTAAAGGCGGAATTGCTCCAATAATCGGAATGTTAGGTTTTTCTTTGGCACTAGCCTTGCCCTTTATGCTTTTTGCAATGTTTCCAGGGTGGTTAAATTCCTTACCTAAATCAGGCGGTTGGTTGAATACG
>NZ_JAQWTM010000410.1 GCF_029242675.1 Flavobacterium sp. | reverse complement strand
ACTGGAAAGAAATGGGAGTCAATTCAGTTCCTACGGTAGTTTTTAATAGAAAAAGTGCTGTTACAGGTGCACAACCGGTAGAGACATTCAAAGAGATTTTGAAACAATTAATTGCAGAGCAATCAGTGGTATAAATAAAGTAGAATTCACTTATAATAAGGTTAAAAAACACGTTCTTGTTCTTTAACCTTATTTTTTTTAGCACTGTAGGGTTGCATTATAGTAATACTAAATGTAAAAGGTATAGAACAATAAATAATTATTTTGCGTAGTTACAGCTAAAGTTATTTTGTAATTAATTAAGATTTTCTCCGCTAAAATATTGTAGATAACCACTATGGAAAGTATTGAAAATTAAAAAAGTACATTTTATAAAATCAATTTTATTTTAGTTTGTTTTTCATGTTAAAAAGTGTATTTTTAACTATAAATAAGAAGACAATAGTAACATACTTCGACTTTTTTTATGGAGAATTTAGACCCCAAACAACCTACAGTTAAACGCCCATTATATAAATTTAGCAAACTTAATAATTTTAGTTTTAACTTTTTTACAGTACAATTTTTTGTAGTCACTTTATTTTTATTTTACATTGAATTATATAATGTGGCTTGGGGGAGTGTGCCCTTGTTTTTAACATTCGTTTATTTCTCAAGTACTAAGAGCTTAAGATTTTCAAAAAAAGCGTTGATTGCCACGTATATGATGATGGCTTATTTTACCTACGCTTATCTATTATATGGTAAATTCTTCAATTTCACTGTGCTTCTGTACATCATTCCTGTTGTACTTCTTATCATCATACGGTACCACAAATTGGTATTGTACGCTATCTTATATATTGCAACAACGGTACCTACAATTATATATTTCGACTACTTTGGTTATGATTTAGGGGGCATTTATAATTATGATAGAGATATCTACAATGAATTCTTTTATTTCACGGTTATAATGATCATGATTTACTTGATAGTTTTATTGACTGCTAGAACAAATTTAGTAAAATATATTATCGAAGATTTAAAAGCAAAAAACATTGAGTTAGAGGAATCACGTATCAAGCTTAAAAAACTGCAAATAAATAAAGAATCGTTTTTTGCGATTATGAGCCACGAGATTAGAACGCCTTTAAATGCAATAAAAGGAATTTCGGATATACTTAAAAGCAACGATCACACAGATGAAAATAAGCATCTCTTAGAATTAATGGATTATTCGTCAAATCATTTGCTGGCTTTGGTTAATAATATACTAGATTTTACTAAGTTAAATGATGGTGCTTTTTCATTGCAGTACTCTTCATTTGACTTGAATAGTGCTTTGAATTCTTCATTTAGAATGAATGAAAGATTAGCGGTAGAAAAAGGATTGGTTTTTAATTTTGTTCTAAAAGATACGTTACCCAATAAAGTATACGGTGATAAAAACAGAATCAACCAAATCATTCTTAATCTATTAAATAACGCAATCGAACATACCGAGGAAGGTAAGATTGAAATGATCGTTGGAGGTGAGTACAATCCAAATGATGAACTGGAGTTTAATCTAACCATACAAATTTCAGATACTGGTTCTGGAATTAGTAAAGAATTGGGAACGAGACTTTTACAAAAATATGCTACAACAAATTCCAGCACTCATAGTGTTGGTTTGGGATTGACAATTTCAAAAGGGCTTTTGGATTTAATGCATGGCCAAATAAGATTCGAATCAGAACCTAATAAAGGCACTTCTTTTTTCATCGACTTACCGCTGCCAATAGTTGCTGAAAATGAGTTAGAATCTGAAAACTCGCAATCTGATTTTAAATTAACCACGCTTAATATACTTATTGTGGATGATAATAAAATCAATCTAATGGTGTTAGAAAAACAATTAAAGAATAAATTAAAAAATAGTACGATTACAAGCGCGTACAATGGTTTAGAGGCACTAAATATTGCAAAAGACAACGATTTTGACTTAATTTTGATGGACGTTTTAATGCCTGTAATGGATGGGATTACTGCCACGCAGCATATTAGAGGCTTAGACAATACCAATAAAAAAACAGTTCCAATCATAGCTTTGACCGCAAATGTTGGCGAAAAAGAACTCTTTGAATGTTCACAAGCAGGAATGAATGATTTTGTAACAAAACCTTTTGAGATCAATGAA
>NZ_JAQWTM010000409.1 GCF_029242675.1 Flavobacterium sp. | reverse complement strand
CTTTGTCAATTGCATGTACTGTACCATTACTAGCAGATACATTAGTTAAAATAATTTTTGATCCATTGATGTACACATCGCTTCCTCTTGTGATAAAACGTCTTGTTAAACCTTGTAAAGCAGAACCTGAAGTACTACCCGCTGTAAACTGAGTTGAAGGTAAGTTTCCGTTAGAAACGTGGTATAATAATGTGTTTGTTAAAAACGAATTATTTAAAGCCCCTAAACTTCCTGCGTCTACCAAACCTAATCGTGCAAATGCATCATTAGTTGGAGCAAATACGGTAAAGTTTCCTGATGCATCACCAGCGTTTTTATTACTCAATACTACTGCTACACCACCTTGGATAGCTGCTGCTTCAAGCGTACTGAAAGCTGGATTTGTTACTGCAATATTTGCAATAGTTGGTTTTTCATCAGCGTAATCGTTGTTACATGACACCAATGTCGCTAGTAAAGTAAATGCTAATAAAGCACTTTTAATATTTGAATTTTTCATTTTCTTAATTTAGAGTTATTAATTAAAATTTTACAACTACTGCACCGTAGTATCCAGTTGCTTTTCCGATATTTCTACCTTCTATAATAGTGCTTGCACCACCTGCTATTCCAATTGCTTTGTAAAGAGGTGCATATAAGTTAACACCTACTTTGGTATAATCAACTCTAGTAGCTGGGAAAAACCCTTGAAAGCCTTCTGCCAAAATATCTACTCCACCATTACTTTTTTGACCAGCAATATATGCATCTCCGTAGATTTTTGATGCAGCGTATCCTACTTTAAGTTCTGATGTTAAGGAATTAGGAACATCATTTGAAGCTAAGTTTACTCCAAATTGGCCAGAAGCGAAAATTCCATTATCCATTTTAAACATTGCAACTCCAACTCCGCTTACTGTTGTACTTCTGTTTCCAATTGCAATAATAGACTGCAATCCTTCGTCAGCTCTGTAAGCGCTTAATGGCGTTTTCAATCCAAAAGCAGTGATCAATCTTAAAGAAGATTTTCCAAAGTTTTGGTAGTAAGGATTGTACTTTAAATAGAAAGATACATCTTGAAACCCTTTTCTAGTGTTTGAAAAATTAAGGTTGTTTAAAACATCTTGAGTTGCACTACCTTCTGATTCAATATACGGTACTGACAAAACAAGATCTAATTTATCGGAAACTCCATAAGTTGCAAATAAATTTTTACTATTTATTTGTACTTCATTGAAAACTGGAACACCATCTGTTTCTTGTGGTACTAAAAATACCTGATCGTATTTTTCTGAACTGTAAGAAAGAGAGACGTTTCCTTTTCCTTTACCTTGCATAAATCCATTGATAGGACTTTGAGAATGAGCTGTATTCACATATCCAAATGTCGTTACAGCTAGAATGAATAATAGTTGTTTTTTAATCATAATATTTAATTGTTTTGTTATACTTTCAATCATTTACGAAAATTAAATAGCGTTGGTTTTAAAATATTTAAAAAAAACACAAATATTTCCTAAATAATTGTTTTTTAGCTTGTTAAAGGTACACCAAAATTTAACGTTTGTGCAATAATTGTAAGAAATTAACAAACATTTGTAAGTTGTAGACCTTTTAATTTATGGGTTGCTCTTTTCTTTAGCTTTTATCTGCTGACGTAGACAACATTGATTATTAATTAGTTTATACTCTATAATTCCTAACGAAAAGAATTCGATTTATTTTAAAACTTTTTTTGAAATAGTTAAACAAAACTGATAATTTCATCTCACACCCATCTAAATTATAACTTTAAACTCTATTTTAACCCTTATAGTACCTGTTATCTATTAAATGGCTGGTTTTGGAGAAGCCATTTGCTTTAGCTCTTTTAGATTAGTTGCAAAAAAAAGTAAGACTATAAAATGATTATAGTCTTACTTCTTAATTGGTCTTTGTAGAACCGTACCTAACGAAACAGTTAACTGTTTCTATAAAGGTGTAAAGTAATTGAATGTTTTATTCATTCAAGTTCCAATTGTACTCTTTAAAAGTTACTTGAGCGTTACCACTGATTTTCGTACTACTAGATTGGTTCAGAAAATCGATTACGCCACCTTTGCTTTTGAAATCACCAGCAAACCAATCAAATATTTTTGAAACTTCGATTTTACTAGCTGTAATTGTATTTTTAGATTTATCATTGATAAAACTTTTAGTAGCAGTTTTTAATTGTTGCTCTAGTTTACTTTCAGTATAGGCTTCGTTTAGTAAGTTAGGGCAAGATACAGATGCACAATTAATGGCAAAGTGAATACGAGGTTCGTCCATTTTACGAAGAATTTCATTCTCTATTCCCTCTAGGCTGTATTTTTTACCTTCTAGCGTAATAAATTTTTTACCCCATGGGTCATTAATATCTTTGATGCTTTTGGTTGGATAATTATCAATTATCAATTTTACAGTGTACGCATTGTACGCATTAATCCAGTAAGCAAGAGTTGCAATACGTGACCAAGATTTAGTAGGTACAGCTGCTGCTAACTCACTTAAATAGGCTGATAAGGCTTTACTATCTTTTTGAAAACCTTTATAATTAACTGTTCCGTTTTTCGAAACATTTTTTTGTAGCAAACTATTCCAATTAGCATGGTTGATGGCTGCTGCTTCCATTTTTGATTCTGCAACCATTGTTTTAGTTTTTGCAACTGCAGCTACAACAGCTTCAGGTGTAGTTTTTTCAGTTATAGCAGCTGCTTTTTCATTAATGGTAGTAGTTGCAGTTCCGTCTACTACTGTTGTATTTGCGCTTGCAGTATCTATTGTACTGGAGGTTGTACTAGCTGTTGTTGTATCTGCGGCGGTGTAAGTCTCAGTTGCTGTAGGAGCCTCTGCCGCGTTATCTTTAGTTTTCCCGCAGGAAAGAAGCGGTAAAAAGGCAATTGCTAAAATTAAATTTTTCATAAGTTGTTTTTTGTTAATGTTTAAAAAGGAAGAAATTGTTTTCTTACTTAAAGGTTTTATTTTTTTAATGGATATAATTCTTGTTCAAGGAAATTTTGTGGAAATGTGGTTTCATCTTTAAAACCCAGTTCAATATCTCTACCGTTGGAAGGAATATAGTTGGTGTTGAAAATGTAATCCCAAATACTTAATGATATTCCAAAATTCACTCCGTATTTATTTGGTATTTCTTTACTGTGATGCCATATGTGCATTTTTGGATTATTGAATAAATATTTAAAATACCCATAGTCCCAACCTAAATTAGCATGATTCAAATGTCCGATAGCTATTGTTATGAAATGTACGATAAAAACGTCTTCAAGGTTTACGCCTCCTATTAATATAATTGGAATGTATAATAACGATTTATACACAATTGGTTCCATCCAATTGTATCTAAAGTGGGCTGCAAACCCCATTTCCTTGACGCTGTGGTGTGTTTTATGAATTTCCCATAAGAAAGGTACACTGTGCAATAATCGATGTACATTCCATTGTAAAAAATCGCTAATGATAAAAAATAAGAGCAAAGCCATTGGTTTAGACAGTGATGAAATAGAAACTAATTGAATAGAAGCTAATTCAAGACCAAAGCTTTTAAGAACATCATTAATTAATTGCTCTGTGACATTGGATAAAGCAATCAGACGGATTAAGTTCAACAGGAAAAAGTTGAAAAACAGGTAAAACAAATCCAACCAAAAGTCCTTCCTAAAGATCGCTTGTTCTTTTCTCCACGGAAAACTAATTTCTAAAAGCCAAACTACCAGTGAAATGGCAATCAAACCATAAAAATAATTATCCCATTTCCAATACAAAACCTCGGTTTTTAAGTAATTGAAATAACCGCTGTACGAATTTATAAATACCTCACTGTATTTTTCCATTTTTTGATGTCTTAGCGATGCGCTCGCTTGTTACTTTTTTGATTATAAAGGTTTGCTATTCACAAATTAAACGCACTACAACTTAATTCTCATAAACTTTAATCCCTTTTTCTAAGTATTCACTCCATCTTTTATTATAGGTATGAACACTGTCAGTCACTTTGTTATTATTGTTCACTACAGTACCTCCAGAATTTTTATACTCAAAAATACCACCGTATAAGTTGTAAACATTAGTGTAACCCAATTTCACTAATTTTTCGGCAATTCGCTCACTTCGAACCCCAATTGAGCAATAGACAACAATAGGTGTATTTTTATTTTCCACTTTCTTAGTAACCTTACTATTGTCAAATTTATTAAAACCAACGTAAATGGCATTCTTTAAATGACTGGTATTGTATTCCTTAAGCTCTCTTGCATCCAAAACGATATATTTTGGTTTTGCTTGTAATTCCTGAACCGAAATGTAAGGAACCGAGTTTTTATTGAGTCTTTCTAGTTCTTTGCCAATCGTATTTTGGGCGGTGCAAAATCCAGCAAGCAGGAGGGCAAATAATGTGATAATGTTTTTCATATTGATTTTAGATGTTCTACTGATTAATTTTGACGAATACTATTTTCAAAAGGGACAACTAGTCCTTGTTCATTTTAGCTTCCGCAAAAGTGTGACGGTTGGTGATGATACCTCTTTCTCAAAACAGTTCTTTTTTTACAAGCAGGTCATTATTTACAAAATTACATTAAACTAGACTTTAAAAATAGTTGATTAAGAAATATTTAGAACTTTAAATAAAAAACATAAAGGATGTTTTTATTATGGTTTACTAAAAACTCTTATGGTATTAGATTTAGCAGCTAGGTTTATTTTAAGCGAATTGTGGATTCTCTTTGTATCAAACTTGTTTTAATGATTTTCGTCGAAAACTCGAATTCTGTTTTACTTTCCAACCTGTCAACAAGCATTTTTGTGGCCGTTTCGCCAATAAATTTCCCATGCTGACTTATGGTGGTTATGGTAGGGGTAACGTGCTGCGGTAATTTTCCGTTGGTAAAACAAATTAAGGACATTTCCTGAGGTATTTTATAGTTCATTGCTTTAACGAGTTCTAATGACTGTATGGCTGAACTTTCCTCTAAACACAACAATCCATCAATTGATTTATCAGCAAGAACGATTTTCATAGCGGTTTCTAAATCTTCATTTTTAGCAAGACGAACAATGATTTTTTCGTTTACAGGAATATGGTGATCTGTTAGTGCTTTTTTATATCCTTGAACACGCAGTTTTCCCACGCTTAAATTATCAATTACTGACACAACAGCAATATTCTTGCAGCCTGTTTTGATTAGGTGTTCCGTGGCATGGCGGGCTCCTTCAAAATCGTTAACGATTACTTTATCACATATGATTTCATCAGCAATCCGATCAAAAAGTACGATTGGAACCCCTTCATTTATGGCGTCGATTAAATGAGAGAAGTTTTCATTGACCTGTGTTTCCTCGGCAATCGAAATAATAAAGCCATCTATAGTACCACTTTTTAATAATTCAACGGTATGGACTTCCTTCTCATACGACTCGTTCGAAATACATGAAATCAAGCTATAACCCAGTTCAGAGGCTTTTTCTTCGATACCTACAAAGACCTCGGTAAAAAAGCTATTCATAATATTCGGAATAATAATGCCTAATGTTTTTGTTTTTTTATTCAAAAGACTCAATGCTACTTTATTGGGTTTGTAGTGATGCACTTTGGCAAATTCTTGAATTTTTTCCTTGGTTTTTAAACTGATGTCGTGGCTATCGTTTAGCGCTTTAGAAACCGTTGCAATAGATACATTAAATTCGGCTGCGATTTGTTTTAATGTAATTTTTGGTATCATTTCGGATTGGTATTGGTTTTAAAAGCTGTGCTAATTTAGAATAAATTATAGTCATTTTCAATAATAATAAGTTGTTTTTATATCCTCTTTTCTTGCGTTAAACTAGTTGTACAAGAAAGTTACTTAAACCTTTACGTAACCAGCTCGTCCTTTCTCTTTTTAATTAAAAATAGCTGTATATCTAAGGATATCAACAGTTTACATGGTTTTGGTTTTTGAGGTTTGTCTTGGGGTAAAATCGCAACTAAATTGCTGATAATGTATTTTTATACCTAAATAGTAATGAATAATATATTTTTGATAGCATAAAAAAAGAGATTAAATAATTATAATTGATATAATTTGTATTACATAGGATTTGATATTGGAAGTTCATCAATAAAAGCAGCTATTGTAGAAATTGCTACCGGAAAAAGTATTGGTGTAGTGCAGGAGCCGGAAACAGAAATGGATATGGTGGCCTTAAAAAACGGTTGGGCAGAACAAAAGCCAGAAGAATGGTGGATACATTGCTGTAATGCCGTAGCCAAATTAAAAAAGAAATATGCTATTTCTAGAACGCAAATCAAAGGAATTGGGATTTCGTACCAAATGCATGGTTTGGTTTTGGTAGATAAAATTGGAAACCCTTTGCGCAAATCAATTATTTGGTGCGACAGTAGGGCCGTAGCCATTGGTAATGAAGCTTTCAATACCATTGGTACAGAAAAATGTAGTTCTCATTTACTAAATTCTCCTGCTAATTTTACGGCTTCAAAATTGAAATGGGTAAAGGACAATGAACCTGAAATTTACAGTCAGGTTTATAAATTCATGCTTCCTGGGGATTATATCGCTTATAAATTTTCGAATGTAATCAATACGACGATTTCGGGATTATCTGAAGGGATTGTGTGGGATTTTAAGAAAGATACTGTTGCTGCTTTCTTATTGGAGTATTATGGTATTGACGCTGCTTTGGTTCCAGATATTGTAGAGACTTTTGGATTACAATCTAAAGTTGACGATAAAGGAGAGCAGGAAAGTGGTTTGGCCGCGGGAACTCCTATTTTTTACAGAGCAGGTGACCAACCAAACAATGCTTTATCGCTAAACGTATTTAATCCTGGAGAGGTGGCTGCTACAGGAGGAACTTCAGGAGTTGTTTATGCTGTTACTGATAACTTGTCAGGAAAAGAAAGTACTCGTGTGAATAATTTTGCACACGTTACCTATTCAAGAACGAACCCTAGAATTGGAAAATTACTCAATATCAATGGAGCTGGAATTCAATACCGTTGGCTACTAAATAATTTGGCGGTTAGCTCTTACGAGGAAATGAATATGCTGGCTGCTGAAATTCCAGTAGGTTCTGATGGAGTGTGCATGCTTCCTTTTGGGAATGGAGCTGAAAGAATGTTAAATAACAAAGATATAGGCACACGATTACTCAATATCAATTTAAACAACCATAACAAAGGACACTTATGTCGTGCAGCCTTGGAAGGAATTGCATTCTCTTTTGTGTATGGAATGGAGATTTTAAAAGGTGATGGTGTTGCCGTACATGTTTTGAGAGCAGGAAACGATAATTTATTTCGGTCTGAGATTTTTTCAAATACTGTTGCGACCCTTATTGGTCATGAAATAGAAATATATAATACGACCGGAGCAATAGGAGCAGCGAGAGCTGCAGGACTTCACGAAGGTGATTTTGATATATATGGAAAACTCATCATGGACAACGATCATGTGATGACTTACATGCCTTTTAAAGATAAGACACCCTATTCGGCAGCATTCAAACGTTGGAAAAAAGAACTAGAATTAATAATTAAAAAATAAAAGATAACATGGCGACTTTAGGAAATAAAGAATACTTCAAAGGGATAGGCGAAATCAAATTTGAAGGTAAAGAATCAGACAATCCATTAGCCTTTAAATATTACAATCCAGAGCAGGTGGTTGCAGGAAAAACAATGCGAGAGCATTTTAGGTTTGCCATTGCATACTGGCATACCTTCTGCGGACAAGGTTCTGATCCGTTTGGACCAGGAACGCAACGTTTTGAGTGGGATAAATCAACTGATGCCATTCAAGCAGCCAAAGATAAAGCAGATGCCGCTTTTGAATTTGTTACTAAAATGGGATTTGATTACTACTGTTTCCATGATTATGATTTAATAGAAGAAGGAGCAACTTTTAAAGAATCTGAAAAACGAATTGTTACTATTACTGACTATTTGAAGGAGAAACAAGCCGCTTCGGGTGTCAAATTACTTTGGGGGACAGCAAATTGCTTCTCAAACCCTCGCTATATGAATGGTGCGGCAACTAATCCTGAATTTGATATTTTAGCACGTGCAGGCGGACAAATAAAACTAGCTCTTGATGCTACAATTGCTTTGGGTGGTGAGAACTATGTGTTTTGGGGCGGACGTGAAGGATATATGTCTTTGTTAAATACTGATATGGGAAGAGAATTAGACCATATGGGACAGTTTTTGAGAACGGCTCGCGATTATGCTCGTGCTCAAGGTTTCAAAGGAAACTTCCTTATTGAACCTAAACCAATGGAGCCTTCGAAGCATCAGTACGATTTTGATACCGCTACAGCGATAGGCTTTTTACGTGCTCAAGGCTTAGAAAAAGATTTCAAAATTAATATCGAAGTAAATCACGCAACACTGGCGCAGCATACTTTTCAACACGAACTTGACGTAGCTGCTCAAGCAGGGATGTTAGGTAGTGTGGATGCGAATAGAGGAGATTACCAAAATGGCTGGGATACTGACCAGTTTCCAAACAACATTCAAGAAACAACTGAGGCGATGTTAGTTTTTCTAAAAGCGGGTGGTCTTCAAGGTGGAGGTGTTAATTTTGACGCTAAAATCAGAAGGAATTCAACTGACTTAGAAGATGTTTTTCATGCACACATAGGAGGAGCAGATACTTTTGCAAGAGCATTATTGACTGCTGATCGAATCATCACTTCTTCTGCTTATGAGAAAATGAGAAAGGACAGATACAGTTCATTCGATTCCGGAAAAGGAAAAGAATTTGAAGAAGGAAAATTATCAATGGAAGATCTCTATAAAATAGCACATGAAAACGGAGAACTAGCTTTAAAAAGTGGAAAGCAAGAATTATTCGAAAATATAATTAACCAATATATTTAATTTTTAGAAGCAACCAACAAGCATGGAGAGGTAGTTTACTGTACTACTTCTCGATGCTGTTTTTAAGGTTTAGTAAGCCAACCAAACCAATTTAAATTACTATAATACAACCAATTTAACTAACCATAAATACAAATATAATTATGTCTACAACTTCTAATTCGGCCTATTTATGGCGACTTACTTTGGTAGCAACGCTAGGAGGACTGCTTTTTGGATACGATACTGCAGTTATTTCAGGAACGGTAAGCTCGCTAGAAAAGTTTTTTGTTCTTCCTTTTGGACTGTCCGAGGCAGCGTCGAATGCGCGATTAGGCTTTTTAGTTTCTAGCGCATTAATAGGTTGTATAATTGGAGGTGTTTTTGGAGGTGTAATAAGTAAAAAGTTTGGTCGTAAAAACGGATTAATTTTAGCTGCAGTTTTATTTTTGATTTCAGCTTTGGGTTCAGCGATGCCGGAAATGTTTGTTCGACCAATAGGACAAGCTGATCAATCTTTTTAAACTCTTTTTATAATTTATAGAATAATAGGAGGAATTGGCGTGGGACTCGCTTCGATGTTATCACCTTTATACATATCTGAAATTGCGCCTGCAAACAGCCGTGGTAAGTTGGTTTCGATGAATCAATTCGCAATCGTTTTTGGGATGTTGGTGGTTTATTTTGTGAATTATTTCATTGCTCGTCAAGGAGATGCAAGCTGGTTAAATACCATCGGATGGAGATGGATGTTTGCTTCAGAAGTAGTTCCAGCGGTGTTGTTTTTAGTGTTTTTATTTTCAGTTCCGGATACTCCTCGATCATTAGTTTTACAAAACAAACCTCAAAAAGCGCTAGATGTACTAGTAAAAGTAAACGAATTGGAAGCTGCGCAAATAATTCTGAAAGATATTGAAAATACTGTAGCCTCGCATTCTGGTAAATTATTTTCATATGGATTGCCAGTGATCATTATTGGTATTTTTCTCTCTGTTTTTCAGCAATTTGTAGGGATTAATGTTGTGCTGTATTACGCACCAGAAATTTTTAAAAGTATGGGCTCGGGAACGGATACGGCACTATTGCAAACCGTTATTGTGGGAGCTATTAATTTAATATTTACCATTTTAGCGATACAAACGGTAGATAAAATTGGACGTAAACCATTAATGATTGTTGGGGCATTAGGAATGGCAGTTGCTATGTTTGCACTGGGTACTTCGTTCTTTACATATTCTTTGGGCGTTTTTGCATTAATTTGTATGCTGGTATATGTGGCAGGATTTGCCATGAGTTGGGGTCCTGTAACTTGGGTGCTACTCTCGGAGATTTTCCCTAATAATATCAGAGGGAAAGCATTGGCAGTAGCTGTAGCAGTTCAGTGGGTAGCTAATTATTTAGTCTCTTGGACGTTTCCTATTATGGATAAAAACAGTGATTTAATTGCACTGTTTAATCATGGATTTGCTTATTGGGTGTATGGAATTATGGGAATCTTGGCTACGCTTTTTGTATGGAAGTATGTTCCAGAGACTAAAGGTAAAACTTTAGAGGAAATGAACCAACTATGGGATAAAAAAGACAGTACTATTTAAACCAATCAATAATACACTTTTAGGGTAATTGATGTAATTGCAAAATTGTTTTTTAGTTAATTAAGAAACAAAACAAAAATAGAACCTACGATTAAAGCAACTATGCCCAGCACAAAAAAACAGAGTACGATGGCTTCTGCAGAATTATATACAATCAAGAATAACATAGGAATGGAACTTGAAGTTTCAAACTATGGCGCGACAATATGCAGTTTGAAAGTACTAGATAAAAGGGGGATTCCAACCAATGTTGTGGTGGGTTTGGATCAAATGGAGGACTATTTTGATAACGCTTATACTGAGGCAAATTTGTATTTAGGCAGTAGTATTGGTAGGTATGCAGGGCGCATCTCTAAGGGTGGTTTTACGATTGAAAATGAAAGATATAGTGTAGAAAATACAGATGGAGTTCATTTACATGGCGGTATAGGTTTTGATAAAAAGTTATGGACCTTAAAAAACAAAACGGCTAATTCTTTAATTTTAACCTACACAAGCCCACATCTTGAACAAGGTTACCCTGGCGCTCTTTCAGTTGAGGTACTATTTGAATTAAATGACGAGAATTGCTTAACCATAGTTTATTCAGCAACTACAACTCAAGCTAGTCCGGTTAATTTAACGTGTCATCCTTACATTAACCTCAATGGGCATGGGACAATTTTAGAACATGAATTATGGATCAATAGTTCCCATCATTTAGAAGTAGATGAGAAAC
>NZ_JAQWTM010000393.1 GCF_029242675.1 Flavobacterium sp. | reverse complement strand
AAAGTCAACATCAGTTTAACTAAAGCAACCGGTGAACAATCCATGAAGGGATTGAACGAGATAAAAATAGCTATTGGTGGCGGTTTTGGTTATCTCATCATGATGTTCATTATAATTTATGGAAATATGGTGATGCGATCCGTAATTGAGGAAAAAACCAATCGTATCATCGAAATTATTATCTCATCCGTTAAGCCGTTCCAGTTAATGATTGGTAAAATAGTTGGAACCTCATTAGCCGGAATTCTGCAGTTTTTAATTTGGGCAGTAATCGGACTTTCCCTAATGTTTGCAGCTTCTTTTTTCTTTGGTATCAATGCAACGCCTACCGCTAAATTGTCACCGGAATTAATGCAACAAGCGCAGCACGAATTTGCAGGAACAGCACAAATGTATATTAAAGAGCTATGGAATTTGCCAATCGCAACCATCCTAATCTCTTTTCTGGTCTATTTTATCGGAGGCTATTTTTTATACAGTTCGTTTTATGCAGCAATTGGCGCGGCAGTCGATAATCAAACCGACTCACAACAGTTTTTACTACCTGTAATAATGCCATTAATGCTAAGCGTTTATGTTGGTTTTTTTAGTGTTGTAAATGATCCTCATGGTACAATTGCCGTTGTTTTTTCAATGATTCCGTTAACATCACCTATTGTAATGCTCATGCGAATTCCATTTGGCGTACCTTTGTGGCAAGTTGCCATTTCGGTCACTTTACTATTCGCGACATTTTTTGGAGTAGTATGGTTCGCCGCTAAAATATACCGAATAGGGATTTTAATGTATGGTAAAAAACCAACTTGGAAAGAGCTATACAAATGGCTTCAGTACTAATAATTAGAATGAGTAGGAGCGAATGGCTTGGTTTTTGTCAGTTTTCATAGTACCTGCTATCGCCTAAATCTCAAGCTCCCTAAAGATCGGGAGCATGAGGATACCGGCTCTATCAGGGCTAAAAAGCCAAGATGGTTTTGTATTTGGAAGATTAGCTTCCAATTCCTATTAATGATTAAATAAAAAATTATGCCTAAAATACTGATTATAGAAGACGAAGCAGCAATCCGAAGAGTATTAACTAAAATACTGTCCGAAGAAAACGAAAGCTACCAAGTAGAAGATGCCGAAGACGGAATTTTAGGATATGAAAAAATAAAAAATAACGATTACGATTTGGTACTTTGCGATATTAAAATGCCAAAAATGGATGGTGTAGAACTACTTGAAGCTGTCAAAAAAATAAAGCCCGAAATTCCAATCGTTATGATATCCGGTCACGGAGATATGGAAACTGCCATAAATACCATGCGACTAGGGGCGTTTGATTACATTTCCAAACCACCTGATTTAAACCGTTTATTAAATACAGTTCGAAACGCTGTAGATAAAAAACAACTCGTAGTTGAGAATAAAATCTTAAAGAAAAAGGTCAGTAAAAATTACGAAATGATAGGCGAAAGCGAAGCTATTGATCATATCAAAGTCATGATCGATAAAGTAGCCCCAACCGAAGCCAGAGTATTAATTACTGGACCAAACGGAACAGGTAAAGAGCTTGTAGCTCATCAACTCCATGAAAAAAGTGAACGTGCGAGTTTTCCTTTAATCGAAGTGAACTGCGCTGCTATTCCTTCGGAATTGATTGAAAGTGAGTTATTTGGTCACGTAAAAGGAGCCTTTACTTCGGCAGTAAAAGACAGAGCAGGTAAATTTGAAGCAGCAGACAAAGGAACTATTTTCTTAGATGAAATTGGAGATATGAGTCTTTCGGCTCAAGCCAAAGTTTTGCGTGCTTTGCAAGAAAGTATGATTACCAGAGTAGGTGCTGATAAGGATATCAAAGTGGATGTGCGTGTCGTAGCCGCTACTAACAAAGATTTAAAACTAGAAATTGCCGAAGGTCGTTTTCGCGAAGATTTATACCATCGATTGGCAGTTATTTTAATTAAAGTACCTTCGTTGAATGAGAGACGGGATGATATACCAATGTTGATTGCACATTTTGCAAATAAAATTGCGTCGGAACAAGGAAATGCAGTTAAAAAATTCTCTGACGATGCCGTTAAATTACTGCAGGAATACGATTGGACCGGTAATATCCGTGAGCTTCGAAATGTTGTTGAGCGATTGATTATCCTTGGCGGAAGCCAAATTTCAGAGAATGACGTGAAGCTATTTGCTTCTAAATAATATAAAGTTAAATTAGGTTTAAAAATGCAATTCTGCGCTATTAATGCGAAACGATTGGTTTTTAAATTTTCAATACTAAAGAATGAAACTAAAAAAAATAAACGAAGGTCTTAAAGAATCGTTATTAGCAAACGGACTAACAACTCCAAATGCCATGCAGGCAGACACTTTTTCAACGCTTAAAAGTGGTGCAGATTGTATAATTATAGCGCCTCGTGGCAGCGGAAAATCAACTACGATTGTTATTAATGTTATTCAGCAATTGGTTAAAGAAGGGGAGCAGTCACCTCGTGCGCTAATTTTAGTTGAAAGTAAAGAGAAAGTACTTGCTATGAAAGTGCTTTTTGAAAAGTATGGTAAACATACGGATCTAACGGTTTACGGCGTACACGAAAAAGGAGATTTGGAATATGATAAAAATTTCATTTCTGGTGGTGTAGATGTTTTAATTGGAACACCTACAAAGCTAAATGACATGTTTACAACAGCGGGTTACAATGTAAACCGTCTAAAAATGTTTATCGTTGATGATGCTGATGCCGTTTTAAAATTGCGTCACGAAACTAAAATAATGCGTATCTCTAACAGTATTGCAAGAACGCAACGCATTATTTTTTCTGAAAAGTTATCAGAACGAATTGATAGTCTTGCTGACAAAATGATGGAAGAACCGTTTTTATTTGAATTTGATGGGGAAGATGACGAAGAGGATGACGATTCAGATGAAGAAAACGAATTAGAGGGAGAGAAAGAAGAAAATAACAATTAAAAAGATACCATGGGATTAATGAAAGTGTTTTCAGGAAGTGAAATTTTAGCAATGGCGCTAAAAGAAAAAATCGAAGCTATAGGAATTGATGTATTGATGAAAGACAATATTCAATCGGCTAGATTGGCAGGATTTGGAAGTTCAGGTTCCGCAGTAGAGTTATTTGTTCAAGAAACAGA
>NZ_JAQWTM010000365.1 GCF_029242675.1 Flavobacterium sp. | reverse complement strand
GACTAATACGCGAGATAAGTTCTTCTTAGTGAGGGATATAGTTCACCTCTGCTTTCCTTTAATAAAATTAATAATGTTTTTTATAAATCTCTCTTGTAAATCATCAAATTAATACAATTGCAAAGTAAAGGTGAGGGATAGAAGCGGCATCCTTTTATAGGTCCCCGTTTTTTGGGACCGTATAAAAGATATAGCGAATAGCCCGACCCATTTATAAAAATATTTTTCTTATTTTTATAAATGGGTCACGCACCAAAAAGTGGGTTTAAACTGAAATTCGGACTACGTACCCTTCTGATCCACGAACGTTAAATACGGTTCCGTCTTCAAAAATCAAGTATTGGCCTTTTATACCTGTTAGCTTGCCCTGAAAACTTGGAATTTTATCCAAACTTAAGCTTTTGACCTTTGTGGGGTAGTGCAAAACGGGATAATGCATCTCGTACAAATCATTTTTATCATTATAGAAATATTCCTGCACCTCAGCCGGAATTAAGTCCCGTACTTTCAATCGCTCCGCCACTAGGTCAGTTGGTTCAATGTCATTTGTCAACATTTTACGCCAGTTGGTTTTATCAGCATAATGATTTTTTAAAGCTACCTCCGTAATTCCTGCAAGGTATCGATTGGGTACTTCGACAATAGCGATGGCCTCGTTTGCCCCTTGATCAATCCATCGGGTTGGGACTTGCGTGCCACGGGTAACCCCCACTTTTACCTCGCTTGACAAGGCTAAATAAACAATATGTGGTTGCAATTGCACCTTTTGCTCATATACTAAATCACGGTCTTCGATTCCTAAATGTGCCTTGCTCAGCTCGGGTTTCATGATCCAGTCACCCACTTGTGCGCTGGAGTAAAAACAATCGTAGCAAAATCCTTGACGGAAAATCTTTTTCTTTTTACCGCAATTCAAGCATTGGTAGCCGCTGAATTCAATGGCAATAGTTTTATCCAATAACTGATTCAGGTGTAAAAAACTATCTTCAAAAACCAAATAGTATTGAATAAGGTCTCCAAATTCGGTTTGCATTTTTGTTAGGACTCCTTGGTATTGCATTAAGTTTAAATTTTAAATATGATGTTTAACAAATTTTGCTATTTTTGGTAAAGTTATCATTCCTAAGGTAAATTTCATAACCCTATTCATTATTAAATGCCAACACAACTAATCAATTCGTTTGCATCCTGGGTACTCAAACAGCGTATCCATCAGATCGAACTTTTCTTGAAATACCCTAATGAGGTTCAAGAGGAATTGCTTATGAATTTAGTACAGGCGTCAAAATATACGGTTGTAGGAAAGAAATATGATTTCGACTCAATGACTTCCTATGCTGCTTTTGCTGAGAGAATTCCGATTTCGACCTACGAAGAATTGCAGCCATTAATAGAACGTACGCGGCAAGGGGAACAAAATGTTTTTTGGGAAACGCCTATAAAATGGTTTGCCAAATCCAGCGGAACGACAAATGCCAAGAGCAAATTTATCCCGGTGAGTAATGAAGCTTTAGAGGATTGCCACTATAAGGGCAGCAAGGATTTGTTATGTCTTTATTTGAATAACAATGAAAACTCAGAGTTGTTTACCGGTAAAAGTTTACGCCTAGGCGGAAGCTCTCAAATTTATGAAGACAATAATACTTATTTTGGCGATTTATCAGCAATATTGATCGAAAACATGCCAATTTGGGCAGAGTTTAGCAGCACACCTAGCAACAAAATTTCGTTGATGCACGAGTGGGAAACTAAAATGGGCGCCATCATCAACGAAACCAAAAGAGAAAACGTAACTAGTTTAGCCGGTGTTCCTTCTTGGATGTTAGTGTTACTCAATAAAATGCTACTGGAATCAGGTAAGAACAACCTCTTTGATATTTGGCCTAATCTAGAAGTTTATTTTCATGGCGGTGTGAATTTTGATCCGTACCGTGACCAATACAAAACGATACTTCCTAAAAAAGACCTTAAATATTACGAGATTTACAATGCCTCCGAAGGCTTTTTTGCGATTCAGGATTCAAACAATTCAAGTGATTTATTGTTGATGTTGGATTATGGAATTTTCTATGAATTTATTCCAATGGATACCTTTGGAACATCCAATCAAAAAGTGATCCGTCTAGCGGATGTCGAATTGAATAAGAATTATGCAATTGTGATAACGACGAACTCTGGATTATGGCGCTACCTTATAGGTGATACGGTTCGCTTTACTTCCTTAAGCCCTTTTAGAATTAGAGTTACGGGTAGAACGAAACACCATATTAATGTTTTTGGTGAGGAATTAATGGTCGAAAATTCGGATCAAGCGATTGCTAAAGCCTGTTGCTTAACAAATGCCGAAGTAATTGACTATACCGTTGCACCAATTTTTATGATCGACAAAGAAAAAGGAGCCCACGAATGGATGATTGAGTTTAGGAAAAAACCGGAAGATATGGAAGCTTTTAGAGCTATTCTTGATGACACATTACAATCCTTAAACTCTGATTACGAAGCCAAAAGATACAACAACATGACTCTAAATCCATTAGTGATAAATGTAGGACGTGCCAATTTATTTTATGATTGGTTGAAAGATCACAACAAACTAGGTGGTCAGCACAAAATACCAAGACTTTCTAACCAACGTGATTATTTAGAGCAGTTGAAGAGTATGCAAATGCGATTGGTTGTTTAAAAGAAGTCACTTATTTAATTCAATAATAATACTTTTTACTATCTAAATTTTGATTCATAAACGAACAAATAAAAAACAGTACAGCTAGTAAAAAAACCAAAACTCAGAGTAAACTTAAAATAATTACTCGTAGTTTTCATAATCTTACGCATGAAAAATAATTTACTCGTAGCATTCCTTCTTCTAATTTTTGTTTCATGCACATCCCCAAATGTAACTTTTACAAAAGAGCAAGTAGCCGAAATAAAACAAACCTTTTCAAAAGAAGAAATAACCTACTTTTACGAAACCGTGTTTTTTAGAGATCCAGAAATACAAAAGAAACCTATTGAAAGTAATCTCAAGGCCAAAAAATGGAATACAGATATCTACATTAAGGCTTTTGGGGATCTTTCTACAGAAAACCGAAAGAACCTTCAAGAAACAGTTCGCTATTTAAACACACTAAAGTTGCCTATAAAAATTTATATAACTGAAAGAGCAAACTATAATGTTGATCTTCATTTTGGAAATGTGAAATATATAAAAAAAAAAAATTGGAGGCTATGTACCCGAAAATCTCGGAGGTATGGGCACGCTAGCTCCAAGCAATGATAATTTTTATCATCAAGGTAGTGTAGCAATAAACATTAAAAGTTCTATTGATTATACGTTTTATAAATGTAATCGTATTTTAGAGGAGTTAACACAACTTTTAGGTATTCCAGGGGATTCTTATTCACACCCAAATAGCATCTTTTATGAAGGGTCAAAAAATTACAAACATCGTATGAAGATGGCACCTATTGACATAAAAGTGCTTCAATTACTATATTCCAATAATATACCTCCAGGCTTAACCAGAAAAGAGTATTTAATTACATTTAAGGATATTATTAAATCAAAAAAAATAGTAACAGAAATTGATTACAAGAAATTCGAAGAATTTATTAAAGGCAAGAAATTCTCCCAAAAGGCAATAGAATTATTTTGCCTTACTGCTTTTAGTGAATCCAATGATATTATAAAAGAACCACATATTCAAAAATGGGACGATAATATCGATTACTTTATTCACAAAAATATAAGTAAAAATGATTCACTTTTAATTGAGCAGAGTATAACCTATCTATCACAATACATAGACAACCAAAAATTTGCTATTAGTAAAAATGAAAACACTAATACAAATTTGGGCTTTTGGTATAATAAAAAAAGTGGAGAAATTAATAACATAAGAGTTTTTGGCGAAGACATGCTAGATTATCAAATATTTCAAGGTGTTGTACTTCTTATTGAGAAAGACTTCAACATTCCTCGAAATTATCTTAGGAAGAAAATCTTAATTAGACAACTGCTAACCGTCTTAGGAATTAATTATTTGCCATTTAATAGCAAAAATCACGACTCTAATGTTCTATGGAAAATCAATAGTGAGGATTCCCTCTTATCTGCAACTGATAAAGAACTACTACAAATCTTCTTCTCTAAGACGCTAAAAACAGCTATGACGCAGCATGAAATTATTAAAATAGTAAAAAAACATTACAACAGTGACATGATTAATTCTTTACGAATGAGTAAAGAAACTTTAGTAAAAACAAAATAATTATTTGCTAGTGAAACGATATTTATAACAAAGCAATAACTAAAATAAGATCTACTAAAACTATAAACTTCCGTAAACCCTACACCATATCAATGTGCCTGTCGTGGTAGCCCAAAAGATATAAAACCCCATCAAGTCCTAAACTTGAAATAGAAGTCTCGGCACTTTCCTTAACCGTTGGTTTCGCATGAAATGCAATTCCTAAACCTGCTAAATTAAGCATGGGTAAATCATTAGCGCCATCCCCTACTGCGATTGTTTGGTTAATGTGAATACCTTCTTTTTCGGCAATTGCTTTTAGGAATTCGGCTTTCATTTCTCCGTTAACAATTTCACCAATATACCTACCTGTTAATTTACCATCTACTATTTCTAATTCATTCGCATGAACGTAGTCTATCCCTAACTCTTTTTGCAAATACTTACCAAAATAAGTAAATCCTCCTGAAAGTATCGC
>NZ_JAQWTM010000359.1 GCF_029242675.1 Flavobacterium sp. | reverse complement strand
AAGATGATGCTTATGGAGATCCTCGTCCCGATTTAATTATTGAAGTACCAAAATCAGAGCTGCCGCAAGAAATGGAGCCAGAGGTTGGGATGGGATTAGTCTCCCGCACACCAGATGGTCAAGAAATAAATTTAATGGTGGTTGAAGTAAAAGAAGAAACTGTAATTTTAGATGGTAACCATCCTCTTGCAGGTAAAGATCTAATTTTTGATCTTGAGGTGGTAGAAATTTCGTAATCACACTTACTTGTTTATAAAAACTAATCGGAATGTTTTATGGTAATCCAATAGAACGTTCCGATTTTTTTTGTTTCGGGATAAAGAAAATTATTTATTAAGAAGCACTGTGACCTAGCCCTGATAAAAGTGAAAAGCCTTGACGGGATGAAAACTACATTTTAACAAGGTAGTAGAGCGACCAACGGAAGCTCCTGCTAGCTTGTATAAAATGAGTTTGAAACCGTAAAGCTTGTAGCGATTAGCAGGAAAAAGCTCCTCGCTATACTAATCAAACTGTAAGTTTAAAACAATTATAAGGTTTGTAAATGCTTACATTTACAAAAAAAACAAAGTTTATCATGACTAAAAGCCACTATTTAAAACTAATTTTGATCCTTGGGTCACTTACGGCTCTCGGTCCGTTTTCTATTGATATGTATTTGCCTGGTTTTGCACAAATTGCAACTGACTTAAACACCACTGTGGCTAATGTGGCGATGACTTTGTCTAGTTATTTTATAGGTATCTCAGCAGGGCAATTATTATACGGTCCTTTATTAGACCGATACGGAAGAAAGAAGCCGCTGTTTATAGGTATGTTAGTTTATATTGCGGCCTCATTAGGATGTGTATTTGTTAAAGATATCGATACTTTTATTGGGTTGCGTTTTATACAAGCCGTTGGTAGCTGCGCTGCTACAGTAGCATCAGTATCCATGGTTCGCGACCTGTTTCCGGTCAAAGATATTCCAAAAGTTTTCTCGCTTTTGATGTTAGTGGTTGGCTTATCTCCTATGCTGGCTCCTACTGTTGGTGGGTATGTAACCGACTGGTACGGTTGGCATATGGTCTTTTTAATTTTGATGTGTATTGGGATTGTAATTTTAATTGCCGCACAGTTTGGGCTTCCAGATACCTACAAACCAGATCCATCGATCTCACTTAAACCAAAACCAATAATTAGCAATTTTGTTAAGGTAGCTAAAGAACCTCAATTTTATACGTATGCCTTTACGGGAGCAATCGCTTTTTCTGGACTGTTTACCTACGTTGCAGCTTCGCCTATTATTTTCATGGATATCTATAAAGTAGATCCCAAAATGTATGGTTGGATTTTCGCCTTTATGTCTATGAGTTTTATTTTAGCAAGTCAACTAAATTCAGTCTTACTAAAATGGTACTCAAGCGAACAATTGATCTTTGGAGCCCTTTTAACGCAAACGGTTATAGTTATTTTGTTTTTAGTTTTAGCTGTAAATAACGTTTTAGAGTTATATACGACCATTGCTATGTTATTTATTTTCTTAGCTTGCTTGGGAATTTCAAATCCAAATACGGCAGGATTAACACTTGCTCCTTTTAGTAAAAATGCAGGAAGTGCATCGGCATTGATGGGTGCCATTCAGCTAGGACTTGGTGCTCTTGCCTCCTTTGCAGTTGGGTTATTTGTAAAAGACTCCTTGTTGCCTATGGTAATTATCATGGCAGCCTCAACCAGTGTAGCTTTGGTTGTATTAGTGATAGGAAAACGAACGATTGTTATCAAATTTTAGAAAGGAACATACTTATTCACTTGCATTTTTTACTGGTTTCATCTTTTTGTCTGGTCTAATAATCATTCGTAAACTCTGATCTTTGGCAAAGTAAGCAATCATCCAATTGAAAAAAGTTTTAACACGGTTCCGGTATGTTAGTAGCGATACTAAGTGAATAAATAACCAAATTGCCCAAGCAAAAAAACCTTTAAAATGCATTTTAGGTTTTGGTAAATCAACAACTGCTTTGTTTTTACCAATAATTGCCATTGATCCTTTGTCATTGTATTTAAAAGGAGTCAAGGGTTTATTACGGAGCATCGATTTGAAGTTGGCTGCTAAATTGATGCCGTGTTGTATTGCCACTTGAGCGACTTGTGGATGCCCATCAGGAAAAGCGGGATCTGAATTTTGAATAGCAGTATCTCCTATTGCATAGATATTTTTTGTTCCCTGTACTTTATTGTAAGTATCTGTGATCATTCTTTTTCCGCGTCCATAACTTTCAGATGGTATCCCTTTAAAAGTCATTGCCGAAACTCCGGCAGCCCAAATTAAGTTTTCCGATTGAATGGTTTCGTCATTAGAAAGGTATACAATACCCTCTTTATAATCAACGACTTGAATATTTAGTTTAACGATTACACCAAGATCTGTTAAAGCTTTATGGGTGTCTTCTTGTGACGCTTTGCTCATGGGTGCTAATAACGCAGGACCTCCATCTATCAAATAAATGTTACTTGCTGCAGTTGCAAGCTCCGGATATTCCTTTAAAAATATATTGTTTTTCAGCTCGGCAAACATACCAGAAACTTCAACACCGGTTGGTCCTCCTCCAGCGACAACAATGGTTAAAAGCGCTCTTCTTTCTCGAGTGTCTCTACAAATAGCAGCTTTTTCTAGATTTTTCAAAATAGTATTACGCATGTCAATGGCATCATTCAATGTTTTCATTGGGATGGCATTTTTCTTGACATTTTCTAAACCAAAATAGCTTGTTTCAGCTCCTGTGGCAAAAACTAAATAGTCATAACTTATTTCACCATTATGAAGTATTACTTTATTTTCATCAGGTACAACCTCTTGAAGTTGACCCAATCTAAACTGCAAGTTCTTCTTGCCTGCAAAAAATTTCCGGAACGGATAACTAATACTCGATGGCTCAAGAAAAGCTGTTGCAACCTGATAAATAAGGGGTGGAAAGAAATTATAATTATTTTTATCGACTAATGTGACATGAACATCTTTTTGATTTAGTAGTTCTTTCGCAAGATTTAAACCTGCAAATCCTCCTCCAATGATAACAATTTCCATAGATAATCTAATTTTATATTCGATAACTTTAAAGATACGATTTTAAAAACGCAAGTCGGTGCTGTCCCGAAGAAAATTGTAGGAATTCTGTTTGACAAAATATTTTCTCTACCAACAGCATTTAAAAAATTGAGAAAATTGTGGTTTTTGTTATCACTATTTTACGGTTGACACTAAAATTAAAAATAGCGCTTTATGAGTGCGATTCAAATCCAATCTAACTTCTTTTAACAATCGATTGAATAATAATATTAATTGCTGAAATTCTCTATATTTTTTGTACATTGACCGACATAAAACTTTCATAATGTTGACATTAAAATGGAAAAGCTTAATTGGAACTGAAGATGAATTTTCGTTAGAACAACGAATATTTCATGGATTTTGTTTAATTACCGCTCTGGTACTTTTGATTTGTTTTCCTTCCAATTTTTTAATAGGGCTTGATATTCTAGGTTATTTGCTAGTCGTTGTTTTATGTTTTTTATTAACGCTCTACTACTTTTCCCGCTTCAAAAGAAAATCTAAGCTGCTACTACCTATTTATATTTGTTTTACCTATACTACCTTAGTGATTGGTTACTCCTTGAATTGCGGAATAGACGGGCCAATGATTTTAGTTTTTGGAATTACATTTTTAATTTTAGCAGCGATAATTGAAGAAAAAAACTTAGTCTTTTGGATGTTATTTCATCTTTTTGTTGCTTTTACTTTACTTTATTTAGAATATAATTATCCCGACTTAATTTATGTAATCTACGATAAAAAGTCTTTCCGCTTTTTTGATATCGCTTTGACTTTAAGTATTTTATTGTTGACTATCTTATTTACTATCAAATATTTGAAGATTAATTATAATAAACAACTGCTAGTATCTAATAAAAAAAATGAAGAGTTGCATCAAGCCAATGCAACTAAAGACAAATTGTTTTCGATTATTTCGCATGATTTAAGATCCCCTTTTAATGCTTTAATTGGATTGAGTCAACTGCTAAAAGAAAGTAGCGCCGATTTAACAGATTCAGAAAAAGAAGAATTTGTGGATGGTATTTACGAGACTTCTAAAAAAACCTATTCGTTGCTTCAAAATTTACTAGAATGGTCATTATCACAAACAAATGAAATACAGTTTTTACCCGAAAAAATTAATTTAAAAGCCTTTTTATCCGATGCGTTGCTACTGTCATTTCAAGTTGCAAAAAGTAAAGAGATAGGCATTCAAATTACTATTCCTGATGATGCTACTATTACTGCTGATAAAAACATGTTAGAAACCGTATTAAGAAATATTATATCTAATGCTATAAAATTTACAGCAGCGAAAGGTAAAATCTCTATTTCCTCTAGCTCTGACGCTGCTGGTGTTACGCTATCCATTGCTGATAATGGAATTGGAATGAGTGAAGCTACTGTGGCATCCTTGTTTTCAAAAAGCAACTTAACAACCCAACAAGAACTAGTTCATGATAGAGGATTAGGTTTAGGCCTGCTATTATGTAAAGACTTTATAGAACGTCATGATGGGAAAATATGGGCAGAAAGTCGTAAAGGAATTGGTTCTACCTTTTTCATATTTATTAAAAAATAAGAGTAGTATTATTTTTTAACTATTTAGCCTTCTTGTAAATAACGCTACTTATTTACTAAAAATGACTAGAAGTTCTTCCTTATGAATTGGTTTATGAACAAAGCCCTTCAAGAAATTATATTTTTTAGCTTTAATTAAATCACTTTCATCAGTTGATGAAGAGACTATGTAAATCGAAAGAGCACTAATATCATAAAATTTATTTTGGATTATTAGCTCTAGAAAATCCCAACCGTTTACTAAAGGCATATTAATGTCCAAAAGAACGATTATTGGCTTATCAGTAGTACTTAGTTCTTTTAAAAGGTCCAAGCCACATTGTCCATTTTCACAATGTTCAATTTGCATTTCAATGTCGATCCGTTCTATAGTCTTTGAAACGATCATTCTATATATTGGATCGTCATCAATAATTAAAATTTGCTTACTCATTTTAGCTTGATTACTCATTTTCTAATTGATTCGATTCGCTCACGATTTTTTTGACAATATCATCCATTTCCATGGTTGAAATTTTTAATTGTTTCATCCAAAAAACAATTTCTTCTTCGTTGTATACCTGACCTTCCATTAAGTTGATAATTCCTAAAATTCTAGAAATGGGAGCGCGCACCACATGCGATTGTGTCCAAGCTATGTTTTTTAACTTTGTGTTTTGTATTTCAATGGTATTGATATGATTTAAAGTTTCTGTTACATCATTAGATTGCACAATAATAGAGTTATTGGCATCATTTGATATTTTTTTAAAATATACATCGGCTTTAATGGTACTTCCATCTTTTATGATGTGGGTAAAATGCTCTTTAATAGCTTCTTCTTGGTCGGATATTAAATTATTCCTAATCATTTGTTGCTCTTTTACAGGATGAAGTTGAGCAAAAGTCATTTGTCTAAATTCATTTAAGGAATAACCATATTTAAACTGTGCAGCAATATTGGCATTTATTATTTCTAGAGAGTTTGCATCTAGCAACCAAGTAGGTTGTGGATTGAAGTTAAATAAGTTCTCGTAATTTTGTTTCTCCGTTTCAATCTCTTTGATAAAGCTGCTTCTATTAATGGCAAACGTTATTGTCTTGCGCAGAATTACAGGATTTATTTCGTCTTTAACTAGATAGTCATAAATACCTATTTGCAGACTTTTTTTTGCCATATCTAAATCAGAGTACCCTGTCAATATAATTACCGGTATTTCATAATTACATTTTAAGATACTGTTTATTAACTCCATACCTCGAATTTCGGGTAGGTTTAAATCTAATAATATTACTGAAACTTCATCTTTAGTCGTATTTAAATAAGTAGTAGCACTTTCGTAATCAGGATAATGATTGATGTCTATATTGCTAAATTTTTCTAATAAATAGTCTTCTACCAACACATAATCGCCAAGATTATCCTCAATAACCAGAACTGTCAATTTATCAGTGTAACTATCAGTTTTTGTTTTCATTATAATCCGCCAAGGTCGTTAATTGGAGCCAAAACTGCTCTATTTTTAAAATTGCACTTAAAAAGTCATTAATGTTTAACGGTTTTTCAACATAACTATTACAATAGTTCTCATAAGCTTTATTAATATCCTTATTATTGGACGATGTTGTCAACATGATAACCGGAATTGTTTTCAAATTAGGGTCATTTTTAATCTTTTCTAGCACTTCGTGACCACTATAAATAGGAATATTAATATCCAATAATATTAAATCAGGTTTCTGAACTTCGGTAAATATCCCTTTTTTATAAAGAAAATCCAAAGCTTGCTGACCATTTTTAGCAACACTTATCTTTGTCTTAACTTGACATTCTTCAAATGCCTCTTTTGTAAGTACAATATCGCCTTCGTTATCCTCTACTAGTAAAATATGTACTGGTTTTGTATGATAGTTTTTCATTTTATTTAGTTTTTGGAATTTTAAAATAAAAAGTAGAACCTTCCCCTGTTTTAGACTCTACCCAAATTTGACCACCCAAAAATTCAATATGCCTTTTAGCTATAGAGAGGCCAATACCGGTTCCACTGTATTGATTGTTATTATGTAAACGCTGAAAAATTACAAAAATCTTTTCATAAAATTGAGGCTCAATTCCAATTCCGTTATCCGTAATCGAAAAAAACCATTCGCTTGCGTCTTCTGTAATAGCAATATTTATCTCTGGTGGCCTGTTTTCGTAAGAATATTTAATTGCATTGTCTAAGATACAATGAAATATCTGACTTATCGCAGCTTTATATGTTTTTATTACAGGTAAATCATTAGTTATTATAATTGCATTAGCATCTTTTATTAGCTTGTGACGCAATTTTTTATATTCAAAAATCACCACATTCATATCTACTTGTTCACTATCCTCAGTGGTTTTATTTGCTTTTGAATAATCTAGTAAGTCTAGAATGATTTGTTTCATTCTTTTGGCTCCATCAGTAGCAAAATAAATGTATTGCAAGCCTTTTTCATCTAATAATGCGCTGTATTTGCGTTCAAGCAAATCCATAAAACTAGTGATCATTCGTAATGGCTCTTGCAAATCATGCGAGGCTACAAATGCAAATTGTTCTAATTCTTCATTTGTTCGCTTTAACTCTATCATTCTTTCGCGCAACTCTCTGTTTAAATCAGTAAGTTGCACTGTCATTTCCTTGAGCTCTGTGATATCAGTCATTGCTCCTACCATTCTGGTCGCTTTTCCGTTCTTATCTCTGATGATAAGTCCTTTATCCAGAACGTAAATTATTTTAGAATCTTCATTATAAATTTTATATTCTATTTCCCATCGCATGCAGCTAGGGTCCTCAATTGCCAACGAAATGCTTTGTTTTATATTTTCAAGATCGTCTGCATGAAATCGATCAGTCCAAAAGTTTTTAGTATGAAGTGTTTTAAGTGTGTTATTACCAAAAAAACGTTCAACAGCTTTGGATCGATAAAAATTGTCATTAGCAATATCCCAATCCCAAATAGCATCTTTCGTAGCTTCCGTAACCTTTTCAAAGCGTTCGTTAGCAAGTTCAAATTTATTATCGGCTATTTTGCGACTTGTTATATTTTTAAAATAAACGGATAATCCTTTTTCAGTAGGATAGGCTGAAACCTCTAACCAAAAGTCTACTTTTTTATAGTAAATTTCGAAGTAGCTCGGTTTTTTTAAAGCAACGACCTTATTAAACTGCCTGTAAATTTTTGTTTTTACCAAATCTGGAAATTCTTCCCACAGCTGCTTTCCTATGATTACTTCCTTGTTAATACCAAAAATTTTAGTGGCATGTTCGTTCCAATACATAACTCGCCATTTTTTGTCAATGGAAATAAATGCATCGTCTATGCTTTCTAAAATATTATTTTTTTCCCGATATAATTTTTTAAACTTTTTCTCTGCTATTTTTGATTCGTTAATGTCCTGCAAACTGCCGTATATTCTAGTCCGGATATTATTTACAACTTCACTTTTTCCGATGCATCTGACCCATTTTTTCCTCCCTTTTGCAGAAATTGTTTTGACATTTACATCAAAATCTATTCCTTCCATTATCAACTTTTCGAATGCATTTTCTATTTTTTGTTTGCTTTTGGGAGTACAAAAATGGATCCCGCTTTCCATAGTTTGATAATAATCCTCATCTACATCAAGAATTTTTTTGATCATGGGCGACCAATACATTTGGTTATCAGTTTGATTCAACAAGCTCATTTCCCAACTACCTATTTGAGCTAATTCACTAGCGTGGTTCAGCAGTTCGGCTACTTTAACCTGTTCTGTCACATCCAAGATAATAGAATTGTATAAAATAGTTCCATCTGCCAAGAAATTAGGTGTACCAGTACCATAATGCGTTTTTAACTCCCCATCAGGCATAACGTATCTGAAGCGGCAGTTCCATCGTGTTTTATTTTTAATTGATTCATCAATGGAAGAACGCATTAAATCATAATCTCCTGCTTTTTTAATTTGCTCCCACACACTGTTAAGGTTTTCAGATACTCTATTGGGTTTTACTCCCCATAGTTGTTGAATTCCTCCTAATACATTCTCTACAGTTTCTCGGCCATCAGTTCCAATTCGGTATTGATAAACTACACCAGGTAAATTATTGGACAAAGAGAAAATTCTATCCTCAGTTAACTTTAGTTTATTGATGTCCTGGAAACTTCCATAAACTCGTTTACAAATACCATTAGCATATTCTCCCTTTCCTATCACTCGTACCCAAATTTCTTTTTTGCTGCAAGTGACTAATACTGCTTCGAAATCAAAAGGTATTCCTTCATTAAAACACCTGTTTATTGTTTGTGTTACGAATGGCCTAAAGTCTTCTCTATAAAAATTTATACCTTCCTCAAATGTTGGATTATAGGATAGCTTATCGGTTTCGTGTAATTGAAAGACTTCATCTGACCAATAAACCTTCTGGTTTGGCATATCTATTTCCCAACTTCCTATCCTGGCTAGGTTATTAGCTTGTTCATTTAACTCTCTTAATTTTTTTTGTTCAGATATATCAATAGCTGTAGCATAAATAAGTTGCTCTTCAACAATAGGATTAAAATACCAACTTAGCCAAACAATTTCACCTTTTTTAGTAAGGTACCTATTCTCAAATTTATAGCTTTCACTTCCTTTTTCTACCTTCCTTGCTTCACTTATTGTTGACTCTTTATCATCAGGATGTACAAAATCTACAAAGTTGTGCATTAAAAGTTCTGACTCTTCGT
>NZ_JAQWTM010000354.1 GCF_029242675.1 Flavobacterium sp. | reverse complement strand
TAAAGAATATATTGACGCAATTGAAATTTTAGAAAATGTTTTGGAGAATTCTAGTTCTACAAATAGCGATATTGAAGGATCTAAATATTTCATCGGGTTATGTTACTTTAAAATGAATCTTTACAAAAATGCCTCTATATATTTTGAAGAAGACTTTCAAAATGAAAGTTATTCATCAGACGCGAAATCTTTTTTAGGGATCTGTAAAATCGCAACGGGAAAAGAAGAAGAAGGTATAAGAAATTTGGAGGAATCAATTAAAAATGAAACGAATAACCACGCTTATCATAACGCAATACTAAACCTCGCTATATATATTGATGATGTTGATAAATCCCTTAATTTATTCAGTAAATTATATGATTCAACCTTTTTATCAAAAAATGAAGAAGAAAGTGAATTGGATCAATTAAGAACTTTGTCATTATACTATCAATCAGATATTCTAAAAAGTAGGGAAGATTTTATTGGAAGTTTGATTAAAATTGAAAAAGCTTTAGAATATAGTACTCTACCGGAATCTTTATTTTTAAAGTTGTTGAAATATAATATCTTAGAAGTTAAGGATGAAAACATTAAAGTCGATATAGTTGATGTGATCATAAATAATACTTTAGTTTTTGATATTTCTAATACTACTCCCATAACTTTTACTGAAGTAACATTAAAACATATTCTAAATTTTATTTTTGATCTTGAAGAAATCGATAGATTTGAAAGATTATTGAGTTATTCTGTACCAAAATTATTTTCAGATTGTGATAATTATGAATTGATTTATCAAATAGCTAGTTCCTCGAAGGACAAAAAAGAGATAATATTAAATTATCTGTTGGGTTTTAAAGAATTGATGAGTGAAGAGTTGTTGATGAAAGTCTACAAAGAAATAGCTTTTATGAAAACAAATAACTCAGATGAATTTTGGACCTATTTTGATGCGTACCTTACATTTTTTAATAAAAATGAAATAGTTCAAGGAGATGATGTATATTTATTTGCAATTGGTATAAAACTATATTATGATGGAAATCAATTAAGAAAATCGTTGGATTTATGCCTAAACATTGACAAACGAGTTTCAAATATTAAAGATGAAAAGTTGAAATTCGAAGCCGTTATTATTTATTATTGGTATGCGACGATATACAGATTAATTAAAGATAAATTTAATTCTTTAAAATACTCTGAGCTAGGTTTAGAATTAATTGAAAGTTCTAATAGAAGACGGACGTCAATATTTGACGAAGAGGGTTTAAAAACTATTAAAGAAGACTTACTTGAAATTAGAAATCAATTTTCAACTATCCTAAATCCCATTAATTCTACCTCATCTAAATTAAAGTTTCAAAGAAATGATATTGTAACAGTAAAGTATATCGATGGTTCTGTCGTTAAAAACAAATTTAAAAAATTTGAAAACGATTTAGGAAGTGGAAAATGTATGATTATATGATATACTTATGTGTTGGGCACCAATTCCACAAGATTTTTTTCTTGTAATATTTACCAGTGATGAAAAAAATACTGTAAGCTACCAAGCTGCCTCATAAAATCCTCCACAAGCCATTTCGAATTAAAGTATACTATTTATCGTAAACATGCTGATTTGCTTTCTTGCAATGAGCATATTTAATACGGCTGTTACGGAAAAGTATCCGTGAATAATAGCCCTGATGGGAGCGGCATCCTCGTAACGTAGTGGAGAGATACAGCGTACAGCAGGAGGGAAGTTCTTAAAAATTGCGGTTGTGGTGCTCCTAAAATAAGATGTAGCGATGTATATATGTTGGTTATTTTATTAAATTCACTGTAACAGATTTCAAAAAACACACTCTTATATTAAAACGATTAGTACAAACAAAAATACAGCTATGAAAAGAATTGTTATAAGTGGTCTTATGCTTTGTGCGGGGATGGTTTCTCAGGCGCAATCAATTGACAAGATCATCACAGTCAAAAAAGTTACCGAGGTAGAAACGATCCTTGCTGCAGATGATATGCAAGGGCGTGCAACTTTTACTAAAGGGATTGATAAGGCTTCTGGTTACATCGAAAACCAATTTAAAAAGATAGGTTTAGAGACTTTTAATGGTGCCAAAGATTTTCGCCAAGAGTTTGAAATGAC
>NZ_JAQWTM010000411.1 GCF_029242675.1 Flavobacterium sp. | reverse complement strand
TGGATGTATCACCGTTTTTTTGTAGGATACTGTGACGTAACTTCTCCGTAAACTCAGGTGAAAACGCCAAAATATCTTCACAGACTGCACTTCGGTACAACTGTATGTGAAAGAAATTGCGAATTGTAACCACATCGGCTTCGCTCACTATTTCGAGACCTGAAAGATCTGCCTGTCGGAAGCGTGGCAATATGTTTTGAATAAACGGTGTTTCAATATCGGTAAACAGGTTTTCGCAATCACTACAAAATACGTAATCAACTGAAAACGGAATGGATTTCGCATTTTCAATTTCTTCCTCCGTTGGTTTTCTTCCAATTGTAGTTTCAAGGGTCAGTTCATCAAGACGTTGGAAATTAAAGTCTATAAATGGATTGGTATTATCCAGAGCAAAATATAATCCTTTCTCGCGTTCATTACTACCTTCTAAGTTAAGACAGGTACGGATAATTGCATCAGTAAGATAGTGAGTATTCTTTTTGTTTGCTTCGCGTTCAAGACACAATTTACATAAAGACATAGTTTTATTGTTTAAAGAATTGTTGTAAGTAAATTTAGAAAAAAGAATTAAACTACCCAGCTTCTCGAAACAAACAAAGCAGGACATCATCCTGCTTTGTTTAGTAAGTAATAATTCTAAACGTGAACCTCTTTCTCCATTTCTGTAAATGCTGCTTCCATTCCAGCAAATTTATGAGACACCAAATCCATATCCTTACTTATTTTTTGGCTAGTAATTTTGGCGTAGATCTGTGTCGTTGAAATGTTTTTATGTCCCATCATTTTGCTAAGGCTTTCCAATGGAACACCCTCTGTTAAAAACATTGTCCCAAAGGTGTGCCTTGCCGTGTGAAAGGTTACTTTTTGTTCGGTAACAATTTCTAATTCCTTGATAAGTTTGTCTATGTGACTATTGCAAATACTGTTTGTGGGAACGGGAAAAATAAAATCATTTCGGGTGGTACCTTTGTATTTTTCAATAATTCGCTTGGGTATTTCCATAAGTCTTACATTAGACGCAACATCAGATTTTTGTCTTCGGCTTATAATCCAATCGTGACCATCAAAAAAGGATTGGATGTTAGTCCTTTTAAGTTGTTTAATATCTATATAAGATAACCCCGTAAAGCAGCTGAATACAAAAAGATCCTTTACAAGTTCATACTTTTGTTGTGAAGGATTGTGTAATAAAAAGGATTCAACGTGTTCTTTAAGTAAATAGCTACGGTCATTTTCCTTCATCGAGATTTCATAATCTTCAAAGGGGTTTTTCCTGATAAGACTACTTTTGACAGCTATTTCCGCAACACGATAAAGTGGCATCGTATATACCCAAACAGTATTGTGTGAGCATTCTTTGTCTATTCTAAGGAAGAAATCAAATTCTCTGATAAAATCACAAGTCAATTCCCGAAAAGCCATATCATCGCGATGGTATCTGCTTTTTATAAATTCTTCAACGTGATTATAGACAATTTTGTATTTGTAGTATGTACTGTTGGCTCGTTCTCCTTTTGCCACCATTTTTCCAAAGTCCTCATTGTTCTTTTTAAATACTTTCAGCAAGGAATCTTCCATAACACCAATACCGAGAAATTCAAGCTTTAGCTTTTGTGCTGTCACAAACCCCTCGTGTTTTAGCATATCTTCATAAATAGTGTCGATACGTCCCCGTATATTATCCAATTTTTGATTAATACTCAATGCTTTGGCACTCTTGCCTTCAACTCTTCCATGCTTTAAATCCCAATTATTCGGGTTGATTTCTAACTTTGTTCCTAAAGTTTTAGCTGTTCCATCAATGGTAATGCGTGCCATAACAGGGGCGTTACCGTTCTTTTTTGGCTCATTCTTTTTCAGGTAGAAAAGTAGTTTGAACGTGGATTTTTTTGTCTGCTCCATAACTCAAATGTTTAATGTTAAAATTAAATTATATTGAGTTACAAGGGAATATGAAAAAGAACGCAAAACACTGAAATATAAATAGTTAGTTTTTTGATTACCTTTATCAATCGGTAACGAATTAGTAACCTAACTTTGTGCTTTCACGACTAAAACCTATCAGACACTGAGTTCCAAACTAAGACTACTGTTTCATAAAGCATTGTATATAAACGGTTTTAACCGTTTTGCTTACTTTTGCTTTTTATTAATCTTTTTATATAGTAATAATTAAAAATAGTTATAAAATAAAAAACCCCGATACAAGTATCGGGGTTTTAAAGTGAAGGCAGAAGGATTCGAACCTTCGACCGCCTGCTTAGAAGGCAGGTGCTCTATCCAGCTGAGCTATGCCTCCATTTCTTTTAAAACTAATGGTAAAGT
>NZ_JAQWTM010000299.1 GCF_029242675.1 Flavobacterium sp. | reverse complement strand
ATCAAAACAGAATGTTTAAAATTTGCGTGTGTAAAAGAATTTAGTATCTTTATGTAGTGCAAATTTATACAAAATACCATTATAATAAAGAATGAATTCAAACGAAATTGATATCCATAAAGAATTAAAGAAATATTTTGGCTTTAGCCAATTTAAAGGATTGCAGGAGCAAGTAATTCAAAGTTTGTTAGCAGGACAAAATACTTTTGTAATCATGCCAACAGGCGGTGGAAAATCGCTTTGCTACCAGTTACCCGCTTTAACTAAGGAAGGAACCGCAATTGTTGTGTCGCCTTTGATCGCTTTGATGAAAAATCAGGTCGATGCCATTAGAAGTTTGTCTTCGGAAAATGGAATTGCACATGTTTTAAATTCATCGTTAACTAAAACTGAAATTACTCAGGTTAAAAAAGACATTACCTCCGGCTTAACTAAGCTATTGTATGTCGCCCCAGAATCCTTAACCAAAGAGGAGAATGTTCAGTTTCTTAAAAATGTAACCATCTCATTTGTTGCTATTGATGAAGCCCATTGTATTTCTGAATGGGGACATGATTTTAGACCCGAATACCGAAATTTAAAAAACATAATCAAGCAGTTAGGTGATGTGCCAATTATTGGACTTACCGCTACGGCTACTCCAAAAGTGCAAGAGGATATCCTTAAAAACTTGGATATGGCTCAGGCCAAAACTTTTAAGGCTTCGTTTAATAGACCTAATTTGTACTATGAGGTCCGAACAAAAACTAAGAATATCGAGTCAGATATTATTCGATTTATTAAACAACACAAGGGGAAATCAGGTATTATTTATTGCTTGAGTCGCAAAAAAGTAGAAGCAATTGCCGAAGTTTTGCAGGTGAATGGTATTAGTGCCGTCCCGTATCATGCTGGTCTTGATGCCAAGACAAGAGCGAAACACCAAGACATGTTTTTGATGGAAGATGTTGAAGTGGTTGTGGCTACAATTGCCTTTGGAATGGGGATCGATAAACCCGATGTTCGTTTTGTGATTCATCATGATATTCCAAAATCGCTCGAAAGTTATTACCAAGAAACAGGTCGTGCAGGTCGTGATGGAGGTGAAGGCCATTGTCTAGCCTACTACTCTTATAAAGATGTAGAGAAGTTAGAGAAATTTATGTCAGGCAAGCCCGTCGCTGAACAAGAAATAGGTTTTGCATTATTGCAAGAAGTAGTGGCTTATGCCGAAACATCCATGTCTAGACGTAAATTCTTGCTCCATTATTTTGGAGAAGAATTTGATGGCGAAAACGGAGAAGGCGCTGATATGGACGATAATGTACGTAACCCTAAAACCAAAATTGAAGCACAAGATCAAGTGGTACAATTGCTAAAAGTGGTACGAGATACGAAACATTTATATAAGTCTAAAGAAATTGTTTTTACCCTGATTGGTAGAGTCAATGCTGTCATAAAAGCACATCGAACAGATGTTCAATCTTTTTTTGGTTGTGGTATTAAGCATGACGAGAAATACTGGATGGCTTTGCTGCGGCAGGTCCTAGTTTCAGGATTTCTATCGAAGGATATCGAAACTTATGGTATTGTAAAAATTACTGCAAAAGGATTGGATTTTATTGATAATCCTACTTCTTTTATGATGTCTGAGGATCATGAGTATAATGAAGTTGGAGATGAAGCCATCGTTACTGCGGCTAAATCTTCGGGAGTAGTGGATGAAGTTTTAATGGATATGCTGCGTGATTTACGTAAAAAAGTAGCTAAAAAATTAGGTGTCCCTCCATTTGTTGTTTTTCAAGAGCCTTCACTAGAAGATATGGCCCTTAAATATCCTATTTCTCAAGTGGAATTAATTAATATTCACGGTGTAGGGGAAGGAAAAGCTAAAAAATATGGTGCTGAATTTATTGCTTTGATTAACAGGTATGTTGAAGAAAATGATATTGTAAGACCCGATGATCTTGTTGTGAAATCGACTGGAACAAACTCAGTAAACAAATTATATATTATCCAAAATATCGACCGTAAATTATCATTAGATGATATTGCGAAAGCCAAAGGGCTTACCATGGATGCCTTGATAAAGGAGATGGAGCAAATTGTTTATTCAGGTACTAAACTAAATATAAAATATTGGATTGACGACATGTTAGACGACGATCAGCAAGAAGAAATTCAAGATTATTTTATGGAGTCAGTAACGGATAAAATAGAGGACGCTTTGAAAGAATTTGAAGGAGATTACGATATCGATGAATTACGATTTATGCGAATAAAATTCATTAGTGAAGTCGCTAACTAAAAAAAACTTTAAAAAAAATCCTTTTGCTTCTTCCTTTATGATGTTAAGTATTATTATTCCAACTTACAATGAAGCCAAAATAATTGGTGATTTAATTCAATTGCTCCAATGTAATTTAGTAGGCAAAAATGCCGAAATTATTGTTTCTGATGGTGGAAGTAATGATCAAACAGTAGAGATAGCGCAACAACTTGGTGCACTTGTTTTAGTTTCTCCAGTGAAGGGTCGTGCCGGACAAATGAACCATGGAGTGAGGAAATCCAATGGGGATGTTTATTTTTTTCTACATGCTGATAGCAGTCCTGTGCTTACATTTTATGATGAAATAGCAAGCTCTATTAAAAATGGCTTTAACTGTGGTAGTTTTAGAACAACCTTTGATAGTCCCAGCTTCCTTTTAAAAATAAATGCTTATTTCACGCGATTCAATTACTTGTTTTTTAGAGGTGGAGACCAAGGTGTCTTTGTTACTAAAAAACTGTGGGACGAAGTAGGAGCGTACAAAGAAGAAATGGTCATCATGGAGGATTATGACTATATCGCTCGCTTGTGGAAGTCCGGCGTTTTTAAATTAATTCCAAAAGCAACTCTTGTATCTGCCCGTAAGTATGACGAAAATTCTTGGCTTAGGGTTCAATTAGCCAATTTAAAAATTGTTAGGATGTACAAAAACGGTGCTTCTCAATTAGCAATAATCGATAAATATAAGGAACTTTTAAGGTACAGAAAAAATGCATTTTAAAAATAAAATCGTTTGGATTACCGGTGCCTCCTCCGGAATTGGTCAAGAATTAGCGATTCAATTAGCACAAGAAGAAGCAGTTCTCATTCTGACAGCCACAAACGAATTGGTATTGAATCAAATGAAACAAGAGCTAAAAAATACAGTAGTTCATGTTTTGCCTTTTAATTTATTAGATATAAATGCCATTCCTGATTTAGTTACTACAGCCATTTCGTTGGAAGGAAAAATTGACTATGTCATTCAAAGTGCAGGTATTAGTCAACGTGCACTGGCCAGTGCTACTTCAATGGATGTCTACAAAAAATTGATGGATATTAATTATTTTGCTCCTGTAGCCCTTACCCAAGCTATTTTACCTTATTTTAAGGAGCGAAACAGCGGAAATATTACAGTAATCAGTAGTATTGCGGGATTAATTGGATTCCCCTTACGATCGGGCTATGCTGCGTCTAAGCATGCTATCAAAGGTTATTTAGAAACGTTGCAATGCGAATTATATAAAACCAACCTTACTATTTCTCTCGTATATCCAGGAAGGATCAATACTAATATTTCAAAAAACGCTCTAATTGGCAACGGACAGCAACATGGCGCCACTGATGAGAATAATGAGGTAGGTATGGAGGTAGACGTATGCGTAAAAAAAATAATAAAAGGATTGCGCTCTAACCAAAAATCAATTATCATTGTTAAAGCAGAGCGTATTTTATTTTGGTTGTGGTGGTTCGTTCCGTCACTCTATTATAAAATTGCCAACTTTAAGGGATTACACAACAAATAATAAAAGCAGATGCATCAATTTTTATCAGGGATTCAACAAGTGGGCATAGGGGTTACAGATGCACCTGCTGCAATGCATACCTATAAGCATTTATTTGGAATGGATGTTTTAATCTTTGACGATGAGGCCAAGGCAGCTTTGATGACACAATACACCGGAGGATCAGTATACAATCGCCGAGCCATTTTAACCATGAATCTTCAAGGCGGTGGTGGCTTAGAAATATGGCAATATTTAAACAGAACACCATTGGAATCGCAGCCTATTGAAGTAGGTGATCTAGGAATCAATGCTGTGATTTTAAAATCAGCTAATCTTAAGAGCTCACATGCAAGATTGCAGAAAATAAAAGAAATTGAAGTTTCAGCTATCGTAGATTGTCCGGATAGTGGTAGCCACTTTTGGGCCACCGATGCGAATAAAAACAAATTTAAAATAATCCCTTCACAAGATTGGTTTCAATCAGGTAATCATGATTTAGGCGGCGTAGTAGGTGGTGTTATTGGTGTTTCAAACATGGAAAAGTCGCTGTTTTTTTACCAAAATGTAATTGGAATAGATACGGTTCTTTATGATTTTGAATACAACCAAGATGGACTTTCGTATCATAAAGTTGGTCTTAGTAAAAAAGCCACAGGAAAAGGTGCTTTTAATAAATTACTGGGCGATGTAACTATCGAGTTAGTGCAGGTCAAAGGCAAAGTCGCTAAAAAAATATACGAAAACCGTTTTTGGGGCGATTGTGGTTTTATTCACTTGTGTTTTGATGTTTTAGACATGGATAGTTTAAAAAATCATGCCGAAAGCAATCACTATTTCTTCACCGTTGACAGCAATAATACTTTTGAAATGGATAACGCCTCAGGTCGCTTTTGTTATGTCGAAGATCCTGACGGTACCTTAATTGAATTAGTTGAGACCCACAAAGTTCCAATTTTGAAAAAAATAGGATGGTTTTTAGATTTACGAAAAAGAGATCAAGAGAAACCATTACCTAAATGGATGATTAAAATACTAGCTTTAAGTAAGGTAAAATAAATTAAACACCTTTGTGCTGCGCATAACACCAAGCGGATAGCGGAAAACTCAAAAACAGGATTATTGCGACCGTAGCGTTAAAAAGCAGTCCTACTATTATCGAAAGTAGTAGTACGATGACAGGATAAAAAAACAACAATAAGCCAAAAAGAACCGAGTCGTAAAACACGGTATTTTTGGTTTTTTTGAATGCAATGTTTTTAAAAACACGATAAATTCCCCAATTAAGGGCATAGCCTATACCAGCAGGAAGGAATAACAGTACTTTTTTTAAAACTGATGAGGTTCCTGTAAATAAGTGAATCTCTTCTTTTTCTGATTGGATGATTAGATTTTCGCTCAAACCTTCTTTTAGTTTTTGATTGAAGTTATGGTAAAACTCGGACTCTTTTTCTTTTAGTGTAACTTCAAATTCAGCATTAAAATTCACCAGAACTTGTTTTGGATTGGAACCAAACGAGGAGTAGTTCAAGTTTGTCGGCTGGATTTTTACATTAGGAATTGCCTGTTGAATAGCCATTAAAGCCAATCGACCGGTACCTTTTTTTAAAGGTCTTAATTTCCATTCATTGATGCATAAGCCTTCTGAAAAAATCAAGATAGTTTGGTTTTTTTTTAATAAATCCAAACAGCGATTAAATGTGTCCTCATTTTTTCCTAGATTACTTTTTCCTTCGCTAAGTCTATAAATTGGAATGAGGTGTAGTGCAGTTAAAAACTTAGCAACAAGTGGTTTGTTAAACGCATCTCCTCTTGCTAAGAAATAAATGGGCTTAGGATAGCTGACTGCAATGACGATAGCATCAAAAAAAGAATTGGGGTGATTAGCCCCAATTATTTTCGGATGGTTA
>NZ_JAQWTM010000292.1 GCF_029242675.1 Flavobacterium sp. | reverse complement strand
ACAAAACACCACCATTTGCCGCTTCTGTAGCTTTATAAATTGTCAATCTATGCGTTTTTTCATGAGTCGTTGAAATAATTGGAAAACTTTTGGGACTTCCCTTTTTTATAGCAAAACGCCCTAAATAAATCCCATCTAATTCAAAAACCACATAATTATGATGTTCCCATGTATCAACACTTTGCAAAAATATTTCGCAGTTTTTATCCGTAAACTCAAATGTGACCGAAGAAGCTGCTCCAACCAACATGGTATTACCATCTTTAAGATGATCTACTCTTCCTTCATAGTGATAAAAAGTAGCAGTATTATCAATCCCTTTTGCCGAAATTGAAAACGATATTAAAAATAAAACTACTACTAAATGCGCTTTTTTAAGAATCATGGATATTACTTTTAAAATTAAAACCAGCAATTACAAAGATATGTACTTTACTGCGGTTTGAAAGATACTAAAATGTCAATAACCAATAAAAAAACACCAATAAAAGTGATTATATAATTTTTACTGGTGTTTTTTTTATTTAAAGAAAATAATTACTAGACATGCTAACTTAGTCGACACAAAAAGTTAAAAAAAATCTATTGAGTTAGTTACTTAATTTCTGTATATTTATACCTTTAAAATCAAGGATATGGAAGTGTTTGAAGGCCAAAGCATACTAAACTTTATAAAAGAATTGCCAAATGATGAAACTTGCAAAGCTTATTTGGCGCAAATAAAATGGAAAGACGGTTTTAAATGTATGAAATGTGGTCATACTAAAGGATGTGAAAAATCAGGATATAATTATCAATGTTATGGCTGTCAACATGTGGATAGCGCAACTGCAAATACATTGTTTCATAAGGTAAAGTTTGGTTTACATAAAGCCTTTTGTATCGTATTTGAAATGACAACTAGTAGCAAAAGTGTATCAAGTATTCAAATGGGAAAACGTTTTGAGATTCGTCAAGGTACTGCTTGGTATTTTATGCAAAAAGTACGTAAAGCAATGCAAAGCAGTCAGAAATATCCATTGTCAGAAATAGTTCATGTAGATGAATTTACTGTGGGAGGAAAAGAAGAAGGGAAACAAGGAAGAAGTTATGATTCTAAAAAGAAAAAGGCAGTAATAGCAGTAGAATTAAACCAAAAACATCAGATAAAAAGAGTTTATGTGAAATCTATTGATGACTATTCTTCAAAATCATTAACTCCAATTTTTGAAGAACACATAAGCCAAACTGCGAATATAGTTACCGATAAATGGAGAGGATATGAACCTCTAAAAAAGCTTTATAATATTGAACAAAAATTAAGTGATCATGGGAAAAATTTCAAAGAACTACATATTTTGATCATGCAATTGAAATCTTGGATTAGGACAATACCTACCCATGTTAGCAAATGGCATATTCAAGCTTATTTTGATGAATTTTGCTTTAGAATAAACCGTTCACAATTTAAAACAAGTATTTTTCATAAATCTATAGAAAGAATGGTAAATGCTAAGCCGATTTATCAAAAAGACATTAAACTGATGCTAAGTGTATAACTCAATAAATTTAATATGGGATTACAGGAAAAAAGAGCAGCAAAGTCAATAGAAGAGCAATATTTAGGGGATTACCAAAAAGAAATCAACGAACTTGTGGGGAAGGAATTGCCTATAAATATTAACTGGGATACATTTGAAATGGACTTCATTAAATTTGTACCA
>NZ_JAQWTM010000285.1 GCF_029242675.1 Flavobacterium sp. | reverse complement strand
TCAAAACAGGGCCTGGCCTACCACTTCTAGCAATGTAGAAAGCTTTTGCCATAATTTCAGGAATTTCAGAGGCTTCCGTAATTTGGTAATTCCACTTTGTAACAGGGGTGGAAATTCCGATGATATCGGTTTCTTGAAAGGCATCAGAACCAAGTAAATGTTTCCCTACTTGTCCTGTTATGCACACCATAGGCGTCGAGTCTATTTGTGCATCAGCGATTCCGGTAACAAGATTAGTTGCTCCAGGACCTGAAGTAGCGATGGCTACACCTACTTTTCCGGTTGCTCTGGCGTATCCTTGCGCGGCATGTGTTGCTCCTTGCTCATGACGAACAAGCACATGATGCAATTGTTCTTTAAATTTGTATAATTCATCATAAACTGGCATAATGGCTCCACCAGGATAACCGTATACCAAGTCCACTCCTTCTGCTAAAAGGCATCTAATAACGGCTTCTGCACCTGATATTTTATTTGTTCCCATGGGTTATAATTTAATAGCAACAAGCTTGTGGCTCATTGATTTATTTGTCAGTTACACAACCTGTTGATGCGCTTGAAACTGATCTAATGTATTTTAGTAAAACTCCTTTTTTGATACTCGATTCAGGTTGAACCCATTTTGCTTTTCTTGCTGCAAACTCTTCGTCAGAAATTTTTAAATTGATGGTGTTTTTCACGGCATCAATAGTAATAATATCACCATTTTCAACCAGTGCAATTCCACCTCCATCAAAAGCTTCGGGCGTTACGTGTCCTACAACAAAACCATGTGAACCACCAGAGAATCTACCATCAGTAATCAAAGCGACACTTTTTCCTAAACCGGCACCCATAATTGCGGATGTTGGTTTTAGCATTTCAGGCATTCCTGGCCCACCTTTAGGTCCACAGTACCTAATGACGACTACATTACCTGGTTTAACCTCTCCCGCTCGAACTCCTTTTATCACATCATGTTCATTCTCATAAACAATAGCATCACCTTCAAAATATTCTCCTTCGTTACCACTAATTTTAGCAACACATCCTTCTTCAGCTAGATTACCGTATAAGATTTGAATATTTCCTGTTGCTTTTAAAGCTTTTTGTATTTCGTGAATTACTTCTTGTCCGTCATTTAAATCGGGAACAGCTGCTAAGTTTTCAGCTAGCGTTTTTCCGGTAACTGTCAAGCAATTTCCGTGTAGCAATCCTTCTTTTAATAAATATTTCATTACCGCTGGAACACCACCTACTTCGTGTAAGTCTTCCATTAGGTATTTTCCACTTGGTTTTAAATCAGCCAGTAAAGGAGTTTTATCACTAATGTCTTGGAAATCTTTTAGTGTGATTTCGATATCAACAGAATGTGCCATTGCAATTAAGTGCATCACCGCATTTGTTGAACCACCTAGAACTGCCACCATCGTGATCGCATTTTCAAATGCTTCACGTGTCATGATATCTCTAGGTTTGATATCTTTTTCTAATAATATTCGGATGGCTTTACCAGCGTCAATACATTCTTGTTTTTTTTCTTGGCTTAAAGCCGGATTAGAAGAGCTGTAAGGCAAACTCATTCCTAAGGCTTCAATTGCTGATGACATGGTGTTAGCCGTGTACATTCCGCCACAAGCTCCAGCACCAGGACAAGCATTTTTTATTACTCCTTTAAAATCTTCCGGTTCGATAGTATTGCTGAATTTTTTTCCTAATGCTTCAAAAGCGGAGACAATATTTAGTGATTCACCTTTCCATTTTCCAGAGTGAATGGTACCACCATAAACCATAATCGATGGACGATTAACTCTACCCATTGCAATTACCGATCCTGGCATATTTTTATCGCAACCTGGAACAGCAATTAATGCATCATACCATTGTGCTCCCATTACTGTCTCGATAGAATCTGCGATTACGTCTCTAGAAACTAGTGAAAAACGCATTCCGTCAGTACCGTTCGAGATTCCATCACTCACTCCTACTGTGTTAAAAATAAGACCTACAAGATCTTCCTTCCACACACCCTTCTTAATATCTTTGGCAAGGTCATTCAAGTGCATGTTACACGTATTTCCTTCGTAGCCCATACTTACGATTCCAACTTGCGCCTTGTTTAGATCTTCTTCGGTTAATCCTATTCCGTACAACATGGCTTGCGCTGCGGGTTGGGTTTCGTCTTGGGTGATGGTTTTACTGTATTTATTTAATTCCATTATATGTAATTCTAGCTGATTTTTTAATTATGTTTTTCTATTTTAAACAATTGTAGACTGACCAATATGGACGTTGTCATTATTGAAGTATAGTAAATCATCTTTGTTCAAAATAAAATTGGATACGAATTCTCCAACCTCGTTAGTTCCAAAGCTTGTTCCTGGATTTAGATCGATCGTAACAACATTGTATTCTATCGATTTCAAAACTGCTTCGTGTACTTTTTGCGCTTCTTCGTATAGTCCAAAATGCTCTAAAAGCATAGCAGCTGAAACGATTGAAGCGATTGGATTAGCAATGTTTTTACCTTTAGCTAATGGATGCGAACCGTGGACAGGCTCAAATAAAGCATTAGACGTTCCGTAGGATGCTGATGCCAATAATCCGATAGAACCGGTTATAGCACTCGCTTCATCGGATAAAATATCTCCAAATAAATTTTCGGTAAGGATAACGTCAAATTGTTTAGGGTTTAAAATGACTTGCATGGCTGCCGTATCAGCATATAAAAAATTCAAAGTTACGTCCGGATAGGATTCAGCTACGTTTGAAACGACTTTTCTCCATAAGCGGGACGTTTCTAAAACATTGGCTTTATCAACCAAGGTTACTTTTTGTTTTCTTTTTTCTGCTGATTGAAAAGCCAAATGTGCAATTCTAGTGATTTCTTCTTCTGAATATTCCAATAAATCAGAGGCAATGGTTCCCTCTGGATTTATTTTTTTCTCACTGAAATAAGCGCCACCTGTCAATTCTCTGAAAACAACAAAATCGATACCATCGATTATTTCCTGTTTCAAGGGAGAGGAATTTAATAAAGTGGGATAGGTTTTAATAGGACGAACATTTGTAAAAAGACCTAATTCTTTTCTTAATTTTAAAACACCATGAGCTGGTCGCATTGCTGTGTCAGGATTTATATCATGCACAGGATCTCCTACTGCACCAAATAAAACGGCATCGGTATTTAGGCACAAGTTCAATGTTTGTTGTGGTAAGGACGTCCCTGTTTTATCTATTGCCGTTGCCCCTACTAGCGCATCTTCAAAAATAAATTCGTGATGGTAAATTACCCCAATGGCGTACAACGCTTTTTTGGCTTGTAAAATAACTTCTGGACCAATTCCGTCACCTGCTAATACTGCTATTTTTAGATTCATACGATTTATGACTATAATGTTGTGTTGCTTTCTAACGTTCTTTTTAACTACTAATTTCTGATCAATTCTTCTTGCAATTTACTGACTTCAATAATTTGATGAATGTCTGCATCTACGACTTCTTTCTTAATATCTGCAAATTTCAAAAACTCGGTGTAAACGATATCTAATTGTACTTTGGTTAGTTCGTATCCTACTTTTTTAGCTCGATACGCCAGTGCAGCTCTTCCGCTTCTGGCTGTTA
>NZ_JAQWTM010000284.1 GCF_029242675.1 Flavobacterium sp. | reverse complement strand
AAAAGGTTTTGGCAATCATCTTAAAATTATTTTCCATTTTGTTTGTGTCAAATGAAACAGCCCTTCCCTGTTTCGAGTTTAATTTGTTTAAAAAATACACCTTCCTCGCCTCGATTCGTTTTGTATCTCTAGCTTATGGTTATTTTTCTGCAAAAATACACTAAATTTGCCGGATAGAATAAATTGAAAAAGATAAATGTCTGAAGAACAAAAACCAAATGCAATAAATCAAGAGCAACCACAGGAAACTTGGTTTAGTTCTTGGTTCGATACGCCCTATTACCATATTCTTTATAAGGAACGCAATTATAGAGAAGCGCAGGTTTTCATGGATAACATAACCCATTATTTAAACTTACCTGAAAAGGCCAAAGTATTGGATTTAGCTTGCGGTAAAGGAAGACATTCGATCTATCTTAATCAGTTAGGTTTTGACGTTCTAGGCGCTGATTTATCTGAAAACAGCATTACCGAAGCACAAAAAAACACCAACAGCAGTTTGCACTTCAAGGTACACGACATGCGCGAACCTTTTGAGGAAAAATACGATGCTATTTTTAACCTGTTTACGAGCTTTGGTTATTTCGAAAACGACGAGGACAACCTAACAACACTTAAAGCAATCAAAGAAAGCCTTTCAGAATACGGTTTTGCAGTAATTGACTTTATGAACGTAAACAACGTACTCCACACGCTAGTTCCCGAAGAGACTAAAGTAGTCGATGGCATCACATTCAACCTAAAACGCTACTTAAAGGACGGTCATATCATCAAAGAAATTGCTTTTGAGGATCAAGGCAAGGACTATCTTTTTTTCGAAAAAGTAAAAGCCCTAACCCTACAAGATTTTGAAGCCTTAATGGAAGAAGCGGGTATCTACCTGTTGGATATTTTTGGAGATTACAAACTAAAAAAATTCCATAAACTCGATAGCGAGCGCCTAATTTTAATTTTTAAGTAAACCTGTACTTTCCAGACTTTAAGCACAATAATCAACGATTTGCCTTAGACCATGAATTACCTTTTGCCCTTACTTTCCGTATTACTTGGTTATTGCATTGCATCAGTTTTAAAACCAAAGAATAAAACCAACCTTAAGCTGCTTTTGGCTTTTAGTGGTTCGTTTCTGTTGTCGTTAACTGTCATGCATTTGCTACCGGATGTGTACGAAAGCAAGAACGAAGCCATAGGGATTTTTATCATGCTAGGGATTTTATTCCAAATCCTGTTAGAGTTCTTCTCCAAGGGCGCTGAACACGGGCACGTACACGGCAAGGAAAACATGACACACATACCGTGGTTATTGTTCATAAGCCTGTGTATTCATGCCTTTCTCGAAGGTTTCCCCGTAGGACATCATCAGGACAACCTCGCCATAGGAATCGCAATACACCACCTGCCAATTGCTATTATCTTAACGACCTTTTTCATCAACTCAAAGCTGAATTCCAAAGCTATTTTTGCGTTCATGATCACCTTTGCAGTAATGACACCACTAGGGACTTTCGTATCCGACTATTCCCCAATATTCAACCAATACACCACCCAAATCACCGCTGTCGTAATCGGAATCTTATTTCACATTTCGTCTACCATCATCTTTGAGAGCAGCGAAGGGCATAAATTCAACATCGCCAAAGTTTCGATGATACTACTCGGAATCCTACTGGCTTACTTTTTATAGTTTATTTGGGCGTGCCCCGCGAAAAAGCGGGTCGGGCTATGCGCTACAATCTTTTATATAATTTCAAAAAAATAAAAGGATTTTCGCTGCTATCCCTCACACAACCCACTACTCCTACCGAAAAATAAAAAAGACAGAAAAAACTTAGTACTAATCGAAAATCATTGAAAAAGAGGTGTATATTTGAAGTTGTAAACTAGTTAGCAAACATTTAGGAAAAACGCAGAAAATTTCAACCAAAATAGGAATAGATGATTTTAAGTAAAAAAAAAATAACTAAAGCTGGAAAAATCCTATTGACTTCGAAAAGCCAAGTAGAAAGAGATGAGGCATTAGATATAATTAACGCTTGGCGAACAAATCATTTGCATCCTTTAAATGTAATGAAAAATTCATTATTGAGGCTGTTTAACAAAAGTGGAATTGAACCACTACTTGTTTCACAAAGGTTAAAACGATTAGTTTCGATAGAATACAAACTAGATCTTAATGAAAATATGGGTTTAGGTGGAATGCAAGATATTGGCGGATATCGAGCTGTTTTAAAAGACACTAAAGATTTATTACGTTTAAAAAAATCACTTGCAAACAATAATAACCACAAGTTAGAAAAAGTAGTTGATTATGTTGAAAATCCGAAAAGTTCAGGGTATAGGAGTATTCATTTTATTTATACTTATAATTCTAAAAACATAAAATATGATGGCTTAAAGTTAGAACTTCAAATAAGAACCAAACTTCAACATAATTGGGCTACAGCCGTTGAAACTGCTGGTATAATAACAAAAACTTCCTTAAAATCAAGTCAAGGGCCAGATGAATGGTTGGAGTTTTTTAAGGTAGTAAGTTCTTTATTTGCAATAAAAGAAAAACAACCTGTTTTAAATGAACATTTAGAAAAATCGATGGTTGACTTAATGTTAGAATGCGAAAAACTTGCTGAAAAACTAAAAGTTACTGATATATTAAAAGCATTACGAGTTTCTGCAAAACAGATAGAAATTGGAAAATTTATAGGTGAATATTATATACTAAACATTAATGCTAAAGAAAAAGTAGTAAACATAAAAAGTTATAAGAAAAAACAATTTGCGGACGCATCACAAGATTATTTAGAAATTGAAAAAACAATTGATCCAAGTAATAATGCGGTTGTTTTAGTTTCTTCTGGTTCAATAAAATCATTGAAAAAAGCTTATCCAAGTTATTTTCTTGACACATCTGAATTCATTTCAGCTTTAGAAAAAATAATAGAAAATTGTAAAGATTTGAAATAAAACGTTTGCTAACAGCGGTTTGCAAAAATGGCGAAATATGTGGTAAATTCATTATTTAAACTATCGGTAAACGAAAAATTTAATCAAGATCTAATCAACATCTTATTACGGAATGGTTATATCGCTGAAGACTATATATATTATATTTCATTATTTCACGAAGGAAGTATTACACGTTCAGATTATCAATTTCACATAAGCGTTAAAAACGCAATAAGACAACCTTTTGACTTTAAACTCTTTAAATTAAAAAAACTAATTTTAAAAATAAATCCATTCGATTTTCAAACAGAATATATCCTAAATTATTCTTTATTGAACTATTTATTAAAATATCCAACCCTATATAAAAATCAAATTAGCGCTGTTTTTTCCAAACTAAAAGATGAAACGGAAATCTCAATAGAGTTTATAATTGGTTATTATGATGCTACTGAAAATTTAATGAAATATATAGAAATTCTCTGTAGTAAATGGGGTAATATTTGGAATTTCATTAGTAATGATTCTGCACTTTCAAATTCATATAAGCAAAAGATATTTAAAAGTATTATCGATTATGCAGAGATTAAATCAATTGCTGAAATCTCCAATCAATCAAATCTAAAAAATGTTATTTTAGAAGATCCTTTATTTTTAAAAATTAACAAAGACCATATTAAACTAAAAAAAATCATCAAAGAATTGGATATTAAATTCAACTATATTGATATTGACAATTCTCCTAATGAAATATTAGATTTCATTTATGATAATAATTATTATCAAATCAACAATGAAATGATAATTTCAATCATAAAAAAATACGGTGAGTTTAATCAAGTTAGTTTTGATAACTCAAACTATACATTGATAAAAAATTCTAAAGCAACTCCATTAATAGAATATGTGGACAAGAATATTAATAAATATATCAAGGACGTATATTTACAGATTTCTACAAATATTAATGAAGAAGAAACCTATTTGATTGATTTGCTTAAAAATAAAAATTTATCATTTGAAAACAAAGAGTTAGTAATTGAACAAGTTGAAACTAAAATATCAAAATTGTCATCTATTGACAACCATAATTTGTATCCTATTTTGCTTGAAAAAAATAAATTGATTCCGACTTGGGAAAACTTATTATATAATTTTATTATTCAAGATACCATATTAAAAGAGAATGAGGAAAAAATTGAAAAAGAAATTTCAAAATCAAGTATTGAATTTATAAACATTATAGAAAATGCGGAAGAACTGTCAAAAACAAAAATTCACAAAGAAGTTAATTCTGTTAATATCTATAGTGAATTTTGGAAAAAATTAATTCAAACAGACGATATTGATTTTGAGGCTTATGATTTTATAACAAAATCAAGTCCTTGGTGGTATAGCGATTTAAGTTTTGCTGAATTATCCGAAGATAAAATAAACTCACTAATTAATAACACTTGTATTAGCCCTATTGCTTTAAGTTATGTTGCACTAAAAGAAAACACCAATGGCTTGAATATAAGATTATTGGAAAAAAGAAAAACTGATTACTTTAAAATAATTGGTGAAATCACATTTGATACCAATGATTTAGAATTAATTTTAAAATCTAAAATTTTTAATAATTCAGAAAAATTAACAATTCTAAATTTATGCAGTGATGAAATTGTAATTACAAATAACAATTTAATGCTATTGAGTTCAATCATACTAAACGATAATTCATTTATTGTTAAAGATAGTATTGTAGATTCTATTTTATCAAATAACTCAGTATCGACGATTGATAGATTAAAACTTTTCATTAAAAATGCTAATAAATATGACTTTGTATTTATCAAAGCATTTTTATCTAATTTAGGTGGAAATTATGCCTGGATAAATGATATAAGTTCAAAAGCTAAACTTCCTAAGAACCATGAAAATTGGCAACTTCTTAATATATTGAGCCAAATAAATTACATATCGTCGTTTACAGTACGTGATTCAGATTTCAGAGTGAATCATAAGAGAAAATAAAAAAACGGCTACTAACAGCTGTGCTTGTTGCACAACTGGCTTTTTGTTTAATTTTGGTTAGGTTTGATAAATACTTAATTTATAAAGTATTGCAAATCAATTGAATATATTTTTTTTTTTAATTTTACATTTTTTGACCAATATTACTTATTATTGAGTTGTGCAACAAGCACAGCCGTTTTGCGCTATTGCGAGATTTGTGCAAGCCGGATGTTTATCTTTCGCAAGAAATTTCTATTTTAGCAGAAAATACTCGTTTACGAAGCTCGCAACAGACGCGTAGCCGCGACACGTCAGGCTGTGAAAAAACTCCGTTTTCCACTCATTTACCTCAAAATTCATCCTTGTATAATTGAATACAGCCTCGCTAAGCAAGCTTGTTTTTTATGCAGCAATTGCTAGGTTTGTTGCGGTTAAGT
>NZ_JAQWTM010000273.1 GCF_029242675.1 Flavobacterium sp. | reverse complement strand
TTTATTTATAAATCCATATACTAATTAATGAAATGAGCTTTTGAATATCGATAGGTTTAGATTGATAATCTGATGCTCCTGCGTTTATGATTTCGTCACGATCTCCTTTCATGGCTTTAGCAGTTAAAGCAATAATTGGTAGGTTTTTCCATCGTATATTTTCCCTGATTTTTCGTGTTGCTTCAAAGCCATCCATTTCGGGCATCATGATGTCCATTAAAACGATATCCGTATTACCATTGTTTTCCAAAGCTTCTAACGCTTCGATACCGTTAAATGCTGTAGTAATGTTGGCGCCTTTGCCAGTAAGCGCTGCTGATAAAGCGTAAATGTTTCTAATATCATCATCTACAATTAGAATGTTTTTGTCTTTTAATACTTCACCTCCCGCAAGGTTAGGTGCTGCAACGTAACTGGTTTCAGTGGTGGTTTCTATTTTATTTAAAAACAGCAGCAATTCATCTTTGAGGCGTTCCGTTGCATTATTAGTTTTAATAATGATACTGTTTACACTTTTTTCTAATTCTAATTGCTCTTGCTCCGATAATGATTTTCCAGTATTAATAATAATTTTTATATTTCTGTTTTTTGAGATAGACTTAAGTTGTGACACCGATTTGATGTTATCAGAATCAGGTAGGCCAAGGTCAACAATGGCGCAATCTATATCATCATTTTTCAAAATGTTTTCCGCTTCCTGTCTAGAGTAGGCTTGTAAGCAAATTACATTGCTGTCATTAGAATGCAGTAATTGCTTAATAGAATAGTTAAGTTTTTGGTCGTCTTCGAGTACTAGTATTTTTTTAAATACTTTGTTTATTTGGTTGTCAATAGACTCAAATGCTGCTTTTAGTTTTTCGGGAGTAATTGGTTTTACTAAGAAATCAAAAGCACCCATTTCCTTGGCTAATTTTTCTCTCTTCATTCCGGACATTACGTGAACAGGAATGTGCTGCAGGTCTTTGTCATCTTTCAGCCATTTTAAAACAGTCCATCCATCTATTCCTGGTAATTTCATATCCAGAATAATTGCTTTTGGTTTGTACTTCTTAGCGTATTGAAAACCAGTTTCACCTTGATGTGCGATAATGGCTTTGAACCCATTGTTATGAGCGACTTGAAGCAGTACCTCAGCAAATGATGGATCGTCTTCGATAATTAGAATTGTTTTGTCGTCAATATCTGCTTTGTTTCTATCGTCAGCAATGTCGGCTGATAGATCAACAAATTCATCATTTGGATTGGGATTTTCGCTTTCAATTGTTCTTTCTTCCATTTTTTGCGGAAGCACTATCTCTGTATGTTCGGAAGTTGTTGTAGGATATCGAGCGGGTATTAAAACGCCAAAAGTACTTCCTTGATTAAGGATGCTGTCAAAAAAGACTTCTCCTCCCATTAAATAGGCGAGCTGTTTCGAGATATAGAGCCCAAGCCCAGTTCCGCCATATTTGCGACTAGTAGAGCTATCTGCTTGCTGAAAACTTTGAAATAATTTTTTCTTATTTTCCTCGGAAATTCCAATACCACTATCCTTTATTGTAATGGCTAAAATAGCATTAGTTGGTAGTGTAGCGAGAGTCGAAGAGGTGAATTGATAATCTTGATCCGGTTGCCCAAAGGTCATGGATACTGTCCCGCTATTTGGAGTGAATTTCATTGCATTAGATAAAAAATTCTTTAATACTTGTTCGATTTTTCCAATATCAGTAAACAATGCTTTTGGACAATCATCCGTAATTTTAGTAGTGAAGGTAATATTCTTTTTCTGCATTTGTACCCTAAACAAGCTATCCATATCAGAGAATATGCGCTCTACGACTGTTTCTTCAGGATAAATTTCTACTTTTCCAGCCTCTATTTTGGAGATGTCTAAAATATCAGTAATTAGATTTAATAAATCCTTTCCTGAGGAATTTATCACGGATAAGTTTTCAATTTGTGCAGTACTTAAATTTCCAGCTGTATTGTCTTTTAATAAATCAGATAAAATAAGGATGCTATTTAATGGCGTTCGCAATTCATGCGACATATTAGCTAAAAACTCTGATTTATAAGAACTCGCTTTTGCAATTTCATCGGATTTGATGTTTAATTCTTCTTGAGCGATAATCAAATCGCTATTTTTCTTCTCAATCTCATGATTTTTATTTTCGAGCTCTCTTCCTTTCTCTTCTAAATAAGCATTCGTTTGTTCTAGTTCAGCTGCTTGGTTTTTCAACTCTTCCTCAGACTGTTGTAGTAATTGAGCGTTTTTGTTTAATTCTTCATTGTTTTGTCGTAGCTCCTCTTCTTGAACAACTAGAATACTGTTTTTACGGTTAATCTCTTCGACGGAAGCTTTCAACTCCTCATTCCTGATGAATACTTCGAGAGCGCTTCCAATCGTTTCTTGGAGTGTAGCTAGTAGCAATTGATCAGCGTTAGTAAAATGGTGTAACGATCCAAGTTCTATAACTGCCATCACCTTATTTTTATAGGCTATCGGTGTAATCAAAATGTTGTAAATTGCCGATGCGCCTAAAGAGGAACTTATAGAAGAATAGGTGTAGTCTAAGTCACTAAAATATTTTTGCTTGTTGCTTTTTGCAGCTTCTCCAATAAGACCTTCTCCAATTTTTATTATTTCGGGCGTGTCACTATTTCCTGCATAGGTTCCCACCTTTAATAAGCGATCTTGCTTCTCCAAATAGTCGGTCATGTAAAAACTGGCTTGACACGAATTAGTTTGATTGATTAATGCTTCGCAAAGATTTGATCCAAATTCTTTGATAGTTTTAGAATCGATAATAATTTTATTGATTTCGATGATGTTTTTTTTAAGTTGATCATTTTCTTTTTCTTCTACATTGTATCTTTGTAAGTCTATTGACATTTTATTAAGTGATCGATTTAGAAGGTCTGACTTGCTTCGTAACTCAATAGTTTCGCCCAAAATCCCACTACTTATTTTAGTTGAAAGATCTATTTGCTTTTTAATACCTGTGGTTAGGCTTTGTAAAGAAGAATTAATAGCGTTAAACTCGGTATTTCCTGAAAGTGTGCTATGTCGGTTTATATTTCCTAATGCAATCTTTTGAATAGAGTTGGAAATAACTTGTAGTGCAGTAGCCGTGTTACGAATTAAATTGTACACTAAAACTATCGTGAATAAAAGTAAAGAGATTAGAGATATCACAATTATCACTGTATTAATCAAGATGGTTTTTTGTTGTTCTTGTGCGTATTTAATAATGCTATTAACTTTATTGTTTCTTAATTCCTTAAGTTTTTCATTTGTTCCTGTTGAGGTTTTCCACCAAGCTGCTGGGGATAAATCTAATTTGGAGGTCATTATTTCTTCTGCTGTTGATAAAAAAGATTTAAATTGAACACTGTTTTTGTATTTAATAATTTCATCGTTAACATGTTCACTGTTTAATATGGTTAATTTGAAATCGGAATTGAAGTTTATGTTTTTCGCATTGTCATAATATATTACTAAATCAGTATTGGTTTTATCATGTGTTATCTTATCTAATATAATTCCTCTTATAAGGTTTGTAGCTGCCTTCGATCCAATATAACATTTTAAATTATTGGCTAGTTTAGCTATCTCAGTATCATCGCAATTAATTATTTCCCTCTCAATTAAATTATCTAGTATGGAATTTATTGTAGAGTAATTTTTATAAATTTCCGCTAAAGGAATTAATTTTTCAGTTCTTTTAGAAGAAATTTCATTAAAAATATCCTGAGCTAATCTTAAGTTTTTTTTAATAATAGGATCCTTAAAAGGGGTAATAGATAAGCGCCATTTTAACTGATTTAATTTTTTTTTATAAGAAGTAATTTGTGAGGGATTAATTTTAGAATATTCGTAAAGTGCTCTCTCATCGTTTACTAATGTTTTAGTATTTGATAAACTTGCTATAACTTGAAGGTTTTCAAGGCTATGTTCTAGTCTTATATAATTTTTATAAGTTGAATTTAAATTAGCAATTGTGAAGTATATTAATCCTATTATTGGTATTAATAAAATTATAATTAATTGTTTTTTAAAGGGTAAGTTTTTCCACATAGTAGTTCAATAGGTTGTAGAGCTAATATATCTATTTTTTTTTGATTTTTACTTTTTATTTTGCTACTCTAATCTTCTCTAATAATTTGGAGAAAGTTGGGTATAAAAAAAGGAGTGTCTCAATTGAAACACTCCTTTGCTAATTATCTTTCTAATGCTATTACTATTGTTGTTTTTTTATTGAATTAACATAATTGGTCAGCTTTTTACCATAGAGTGAGTTGGCGACTTTTGGAGTCATCGACTTTTGAATGGTATCTAAATATTTAATATTGATGTCATAAATTTCAGATAAGGCAATATAAGGTGCTATTTCATAATCTCTATGATTGATGGCAAAATTAGTTGCAAATAAATAACTTCTCTTTGTATTTGAATCTTGTTTTAATGTCAAGCTGTCAATTGCTTTTGCATTTTGTCTTTTGATCGCTTTAAATTTTTGTTCTAACAAAGTCAGATTTTCATCTTTAAAACGACTATTTATTTTTTTGTACTCGTCATAAAGCTCATGATTTTTTGATCCCGTTACCTTTGCAGAGGTAATATAGGAGTCTAAATTAGTTTCAATAGCAATGTTTCCTGGCTCAGCAAAAAATACTAAATTATTATCCATTGAGTTAGTTACACCTCTATCCAAAAACAAATAGAGCATTTCAGGAGATTTTAAATCAAGATCACTAGTAAATGTAGAGCTACCGTCGATAGTTATAGTGTCTATTGCCACAAGTGCTGTGTCAACAATGCGTTGGATGTACAAAGTTCCATTTTTTAATCCTTTGATATTTCCTGTGATATGAACGTTTGTTTTGGAATCTGTTTTATTACAAGATGCTACGATCGCGAGTGTTACTAGAGCGAGAATGGTTTTTTTCATTGGTTTTAATTTTGCCGCAAAATAAAGAAAATAGTTGGAATGTGTGGGTACTTAATCAAGGTTATTTAAAAAAAAATCCCAATCTATTTCTAAATTGGGATTGTAATTTATGCTATTAGTATTTCAACCAGGCTTGTCGCAGGCTTGCTTTGGAGGCATCAGTCGCTTTAAGGACTTGCTTGTCTTCAAGAGGAAGGCTAACGGGAGCTTTAAGTATCTTAACAACGCCATCTCGTTTCACCTTAACGGTCATAACACTTTTATCTTTCCAGCTTTGACTATCATTAATCATATCGTAAATCGTGTCTAGATTGTAGGCTTTATCATTGATTGATTCGATACTATCTCCTCCTTTTAAACCAAGACTAGTAAAAAACGAATTAAGCTCAATGTTAGGGATTACGATAATCTCTTTGGTCTCTTGATTTACGGTGATGTAAGGTACTTGTCCTTTTAAAAATATGCCAGCTGGACTTTTTACAACTGCAGGGCTTACGCCAACTTTTGCAAAATAATAATCATAAGGTATTGGTGTTGTTCCTGCTACGTAAGTGTTTAAAAAATCACCCACTTCAGGGTAGGTTAAGGCTGTAATTTTATCAAAAAGTTCTTCGTCATTAAAAGCCTTGTTAACGCCATATTCACTCGAAAGTTTTTGCATCAGGTTTAAAATTCCTCTCTCACCATTGCTTTTTTCACGGATGATGATATCGATACACATTCCAATAAGAGCTCCTTTTTGATATACATTAATGTATTGATCTTTATAGGGTTGCTCTAAAACATTTGCACTCATAGTCGTAAAAGACATGGTGTCATTCATGGTTTTCGCGCGATCAATTTGGTCAGCAAGTCGGGAGTAATAATCCTCCTCGTCAATCAAACCTTGGTTGATTTGAAAAAGGTTTGCAAAATATTCAGTTACACCTTCATACATCCATAAATGTTTGGACATTTTGGGATCGTTATAATCAAAATCTTGAATTTCTTTGGAATGAATACTCAAAGGGGTTACAATGTGAAAGAATTCATGGGATACCACATCCATCATTGATTTTACTAATTCTTCTTTTGACATTACTTCAGGTAAAACAACTGTTGTAGCTGTTGGGTGTTCTAAAGCACCAAAACCTTTAGCATCCTCTTGGGTCAATGACGATAAGTATAGGAGAACGCTGTATTTTTTAGTGGCATTAATTTTTTCTAAAAATGTTTTTTGTGCCGTCATCATGGTCTTCATCTCTGGAGTGATACTCTCAGCGGTAACTTTGCCAGTAGGAGAGTAAACACTAATTAGGATGTCCATTCCATCTACATTAAAAGTAGTATAGTCTGGCTTTGAATACATGATAGGGTTTTCAACTAATTCAGCATAGCGAGAGGTAATAAAAGTGTCAGAGGTAGCGCTAGCATCTCTATCAGTCATTGATGTGCTTCCCCATAAAGTTTCAGGATGTGAAATCGTAACTTTATACGGAATGGTCATAAAATTAGTAAAGTAACCTACAAAGCAGTGCGTGTTTAACATGAAGTTCTCGCCTGCCAATATATTGGATCCCGCTGGTGAGAATACATCATCTCCTCCAAAACTACCTCCTTTTTCAGTATCGAATGAGTCGTTTACCAAATACGTTACTCTATCTAAAGTTTTAGCATTGGCTATTGACCATGAGTTTTTATCTGTTTTTTTAACAACTAATGGGTTGCCTTTTTTGTCAAAAGCTTTTAAATCTTCAATGAACCTGCCGTAATTATCTTCAGAGTAAGTCCCAGGAACTGTTTTTGGAATGTGATAGGTTATTAGGTCCGTGGTTATGGTAGGCGCATTAACGGTTACCATCACTTTATCCTCTTTAATATCGTTTAAATTAATGGCTACTTCAATTTCTGTTTTTGCAGGTGCAATGGCTGAGTTGGTGGGTTTACAGCTCCAGAAAAATGGCACTAAGGCTAGTGTATAAAAAATTCTTTTCATTATTTTACTATTGATTTGCTCTTTAAACTTGCAACATCGCACAAGCTTTTTATTTGTTGGTAATTAGTTATAAAAAAACACTCTTGAGTAAGAGTGTTGCTATTTTAGTCAAATTTGTTTTTGATGTAATATTTTCCATCCAAATCTTCGTCAAAATCGTCAATTTTAATTGGTTTGGGTTTTGGCTTGTTAGCTGCTGCTTTTTTCTTCCACATCTCAAATTTTTCAGCAGGCATCTTTTTTTTCATGATTTCCAGAACCTCTTTTTCTGCTAGTCCGAATTCCTTTTTAATAATTTCAAAAGGATTTTTTTCTTCTAAAGCTAGCGTAACAAGTTTTTCTGTTTGCTCCCAGGTCAGTTCTTTGCGGTTACTCTTTTTCATCACGTGAAAATTAATTCAAATAGGTTTTATAATTAGTAATCTAATAGCTTGTCTATAAGACTTCAATATTAATAAAAAAAAATAGTACTTTGGAATAAAACAGATTTTTTTTTCATTAAATCCTTCTTTTTTAGATTTTGTCTAATTAGGTAGCTGCAGTGCTGTATAATCTAATAAGCGATTCGATAAAGAAGTGGAATGAAGTGCATTTTTTAAACTTATAGCAACGTGTATTGATAAGCCCAAAATATTAATACCAATTGAAGCGGCATTCTTAAAATCAAAGCCCAAAGCGGTAAACCCATTCTTGCTGTAGGATTTTGATACATATAAACGTGTGTTGGGAAAACAGCAATTAATAACGCAATAACTCCCCAAGCAGCACTATTGGTTAAAGTAGGAATCATTAATGCGATGCCAAGAATGATTTCAGCCAAACCACTAATCGTATTTAAGGCTTTAGGATTGGGTAGATAGGGAGGTATAATTTTTACGTATAACCTCGGGTTTCTAAAATGATTTAGTCCTGCAACACAATAAATTACAGCCATTAAATAGAGGTGCCACGGTAGTGTCATGTTTTTTAAGTTTAAATGTTAATCGCTAAATTAACGATATATACTTGAAAAGTAGCCCATTAATTCCCAACAAACAATAAAAAATTATCCTTTGCTTTTTTTCCAATTTATATTCATGATCACAATAGCGGCAATAATTAATATGATTCCTAACCATTGTGTGCTGTTTACCTCTTCATTTAATAATACATAAGCCATCATCACTGATACGGGTAATTCTAGAGCCGATACAATACTACCTAGTCCGATTCCTGTTAGTGGGAAGCCCGCATTCATTAACATAGGAGGAATTATGGTTCCAAATAACGCTAGAACGATACCCCACTTTGCAAAAATAGAATAATTAAAAGGTGTCACTTGAGTAGCAATCGAAAAACCAAATACGATGATCGCACCACCTAGCAGCATGTATAAACTACGTTGTGCTGACGAAATATCAGTAGCAACACTGTTTGCAGTGAACATAGTAGTGGTAAATGAGGCTGCTGCTAACATTCCCCACATAATGCCATGCCAATCTAACTGAACTTCGTTGTTTATTAAATTAGTTGCAAGAACGGTTCCGATTAAAACGATACCTACCGAAAGTACTTTTTGTTTTGAAGGAAGTTTTTTCTCCAAAATCATTTCTAATAAAACGCCCATCCAAACGGTTTGCATCAAAAGAACAATTCCTATGGATACAGGAATGTATTTTACAGCTAAATAGTAAAAAACGCTTGTCATTCCTAGAGATGTTCCAGCAAGCATTAATTGAAAAATATTGCGAGAACTCGCTTTTTTGGTTGTATTTTTATTTTTTATTTTTTGAAATAAATTGATCAGCAATATTCCAATAATTCCTAATATAAATTGAGAACTTGTTACCTCTGCGGTTGTATAGTTTTCAGTGTATGCCATTTTAACAAATGTAGCAAGCATACCATAAGTTGTTGCACCTAATCCTACTAAGAAAACGCCTTTTAAGACATTATTTTTAATCATTTTTTTATTTTTTTAAAGCGGGCAAAGATATGCTTTCATCTTGAAGGTGGCTTCATATGCGAACTTTTTTTTAGAATAATCCGTTCAGCACTGGATTTTTGATTCCAATTGAGGCAGGATTTAAATCTAATTTATTTTGTAATAGATTGGCATAGACACTTCTAAAATCAATTTGGTGCTTTAAATCACCTTGATACAAATCAGCTAAATTAGGATTGCTGCCAATTACATTTCCTTTGTTATTGCCACCAATTATAAACATTGGAGCTGCTGCGCCATGATCGGTTCCGTTTCCATTGTCCTTTACGCGGCGACCAAACTCTGAGAAAACAACTATGGTTACATTTTGCAGTAGTTTTGCTTTTTTTAAATCGGTATAAAAACTAAATAAGGAGTCGTTTAATTCGGCTAATTTGTTTTTATGAATGGCCAGTTGATTATCGTGCGTATCAAAACCACCTAAAGAAGTGTAATATACTTTTGAATTTAAATTTCCTTTAATGAGGCGAGCTACCCAAGCTAAGTTTTTGCCTAAGCCTGTTGTTGGATACGTTGTTTCGGCGCTAGATTGCGCAAGTGCTTTTTGAATCAAATCAGATCCTTCGATTGCAGAATTGGCTATTTTTCGAACAAAATCTAACTCGGGATTGTCAGATAAAAGAGCGCTTTCTTCTTTTCCATTTTTAATTTTAAATTTTTCGGGATCTTTAATTGTGATCGCATTTGGCTCTTTCCCTTTTAGTGCTAAATTGTCTATGGTATCGATATTAATTCCCGCAGTAGGAGTGTGGGTGTGGCATTGCAAATCTAGGTAGCGTCCCAGCCAACCTTCGTTGATGTATTGATTAGAATCTGTTGCGGTTTGCCAAATCTCTTGACTTCTAAAATGAGAACGGTTAGGTTCAGGATAACCCACATTTTGAATCACAGTGAGGTCACCATTTTGTTGCATTTGAGCAAACCCTTTTAATGCAGGATGAAAACCCATTTCTTTGTCACCGGCAATCACTTCCTCTTTTGACAGTGCTATTTTAGGTCGCATTTCATAATAGAGTGGGTCGAGATAGGGAATAAAAGTATTCAAACCATCATTTCCTCCATTAAGCTGAACAAAAACCACCGATTGCTCGCCAATAATTAAGTTTTCTTGTTTGCTAAAAGCAAATAGAAAATCAGGTAATAATAACGAACCTCCTGTTAATGTACCTGTAAGGGATAAAAAGTTTCTTCTGTTCATAATTGTACGTGTTGGATAGTAGGACTAGATTAACTGAAACTCTGGTTCTTTTATAATGGTGTTGAATAATCGTAAAACGGCTTGGTTGCTATTGGGCGCATTGGCATCGAAATCGTATTTTAAAACGGTTTCAAAATCCTTTTGCATATCTGGACTTACAGAAAAGAGTAGGCGATCAGTAAGTTCTTTAATAATTGCTTTATTAGTTCCTTTTTGCCATTGTAATTGGGTTTCTCTTTCTTTTACATTAGGGTATCTTACTTCCATTTCTTGGTTATCGGTAGCCCTTGTCAAGCGGCGACCTTGACAAAAAGCATCTGCTATAGAAGCACGTTGTAAGTAAATTTGAGAAGTAAGCCACGATTGACCGCCTTGCCAACCTTTGACATTGGGTTGATTGAATAAGTCCATACTTTGTTGTTTCAAAAGCAGCGCTATTAAATTACTTTTTACATTAGGCAGCTGGAGTTCGTGCACTAATTGCAAACTGAATTCAAGTGGGTTTTTAATTTTGGACCCCGCCGATTTTTTATCAAATTCTTCAGTGAAAATTTTGGTAAGTAAGGACTTGAATTCAAAATTTACAGTCCTGAAATAATCCCCATAATAGCGAACCAGTGCATCGTTTGGATTGTCGTAAATAAACCATTCCAGAATTTTTCGGGTCATTAGATACGGAATGTTTTTCTGTTCAAAAATAATATCGACCATTTCATCTGCTTTAAAAACACCTTTTTTGCCAAAGTAATTCATTGGTGTATCATCTTGCAGAAATCTACGATATTCAGCGCCGTTCTCTCCCAAAGTGAGTCCGGCTAATC
>NZ_JAQWTM010000269.1 GCF_029242675.1 Flavobacterium sp. | reverse complement strand
TTTAGCCGTTTGTTCACCTTTCAATTCAATATTTAAAACTGCACGCCTGTCAATAACTTCAATTACTTCTTGTAATGTGGGAATCTGGTATTTGTCTGCGACTAAAAGTTTTCTGAGCTCATCAAATTGTAATGCTTCTATTTTTCCTGTACTATTAGTGATGCGTTCTAAATTGTCGTCATGAAAAACGACAACTTCCCCAGTTCGAATTTTAAAAATGTCAATCTCAATCATGTCTGCTTTTAACGCTATCGCTTTTTTAATCGAGGGAATGGTGTTTTCTACTTCATAACCCATTGCACCCCTATGACCACACACAACAAATTTGCTTGAAGAACAACCGTAACTAGCGGACAAGATAATAAGCGACAGGAAAATTTTTATAGAACTAGACATAAATACCATTTTTAATTTTTTTCGAAGATAACACTCGCACAAAAATCAGCTTTTAAAATAGTATTAAATGATTGTTATTTCAAACATCTTCTAAATATAAATTAGAGATAAATTTATTTACAATTACTTTATATATGGTAACCTACTCTGACTCTTTTAACCGTTTTATTTAACGTAGCATGACATTATTGATAGCCTTTTCGTAATAAAAGTAGTTAAGATTTTAAATTTCTTTGTCGAATCAAAATTCTAATTAAATCTTTATGAAACAGCTTAGACTTCTAGCTATTATTTTATTGCTTGCTTTAATAAATTCTAAAGCAATCGCTCAAACCACACAAGCATCCATATCAGGAGTTGTTTTAGACGAAAAATCTAAAACTATTAAAGATGCTATAATCGTCATTAAAAACGAGTCAACCGGATTTACCACAAATTCACTTTCAAATTTTAAAGGTATTTTTACTTTTAAAGAATTGCCTCTAGGGGGACCTTATACTATTACTACAAACTATGCTAATTATGGTGAGCAGCAAAGAACAGGCTACATGCTAAACCAGGGAGACAATATCAATGTCGAAATAGTCATGCAAGATAATGTTCAAAATTTAGAAGTAGTAGAAGTTATTAGCCGAGGGTTAAAAAATAAAACTAGAAATTTAGGTGCATCAACAGCAATTACTTCTAAACTTATAAATGCCCTACCAGTCAATGGAAGAAATTTTACAAGTTTGATGGATTTATCTCCCTTAAGTAAAGGGGGGAATATCTCAGGCCAACTAGCATCTTCAACAAATTATACCTTAGACGGTATGAATGCTAAAAATCCAACATCTGCAGGATCTACAACGAGCCGCAGTGGTGCGCCCTACTCTATTTCTATAGAAGCTGTAAGAGAATTTAAGGTAGTAACAAATGAGTACGATGTTAGTTATGGTAGAAGTGGCGGTGGAACTGTAAGCGCGGTAACAAAATCTGGAACAAACGAATTCTCAGGTAGTGTTTTTGGATACAATAGAGCTGATTGGTTGTCGAGCCCTTATGACATTAGAGGAAATAAACGACAAAATGATTTTTCTACGGCTCAATACGGAGTTACATTTGGCGGACCAATAGTTAAAGACAAACTTCACTTTTTTGTAGCTTGGGATCATCAACGCGACCTGAGACCCTTGATTATAGCAGATGTGCAATCAGCAGATGACGAACTTCGATTTAATATCAATAAGTCAACGCTAGATAATTTTGTTACTATCGCACGCGACAAATATGGAGTAGCAAATTCCGAACAATATGGAACTTTCGATAAAAAAAGAAATTCTGACGCATTATTTGCTCGTTTAGACTGGCAAATTAATAGTAATAACTTACTAACTGTGCGTGATAATTACACCTACGATAATAATAAATTGGGATTACAAGACAACACCACAATAAGCTTGTACGAATCATTTGGAAATGATTTAAATATTGACAACAGCATTCTTGCTTCGTTGAGAACAAAGGTGAATGAAAAAATAACTAATGAATTAAAAGTACAGCATCTTTACACCTATCAAGATAGTAGCCCAGGAGATCAATTACCTGCTTATAATATTCCTCGTGCTGTAGTTGAAAATGTGGGCTCTACGATAGATGGAGCAATTAAAACAACAAACATACAAATAGGTGGTCATCGATTTGCTCAAGAAAGCTTTACTAATAACGTTTTTCAGGTAGTAGACAATTTATATTATAATACTGATAAAATCAAATACACATTTGGT
>NZ_JAQWTM010000237.1 GCF_029242675.1 Flavobacterium sp. | reverse complement strand
TTTATTTCGGGTTTATTGAACTTTAGATTTACATCAGTCATAGCAAAAGTAGGATTGTTAGCAGCTTCTTCCATAAACTCGGGAATCTTTTGCTCTAGTTTTGCGAAATTTTGTGTTTGAATAATGTACTGTATTGGTAATCCTCCACGGCGGTTAACCGCAATGGTTGGCTGCTCCGTAACCGAAGTTTTAGCATCGACATAGCCTTTTGTCCATTTGGTTAATTTATCAGCGATATCATGTTGTGATAACTTGCGTTCACCGGGCTCTTTTAAAGAAAGTCTCATGAATCCACTATTTACTGATGAAGAACCAAATCCTGGAGAGGTAATCGTTAAAGCAACTTTCTTTTCGGATATAGAATCATCAACGAGTTGTGATACTTCTTGCATGAAGCGATCCATGTATTCATAACTTGCGCCCTCAGGAGCTGTCATTCTTAATACCAATGAACTACGGTCATCATAAGGAGCTGTTTCTTTTTGAATAAGATTATAAAATACATAAATCAAGCCAAAACAAGCAATCAGAATAGGGAAACTAATCCATTTTCGTTTCATGAAATTACCCAAAGAACTGGCGTAATTGGCATTTAACTTTTGGAAATAAGGTTCAGTAGCGATATAGAATTTTGATTTTTTTTGTTCTCCACCCTTCATCAAATAGGCATTAAGCATCGGTGTAAGGGTTAAGGATACAAAAGCGGAGATCAATACCGCCGCACCTATGACGACTCCAAATTCTCGAAATAGCCTTCCTACGAAACCTTCTAAGAAAATAACGGGCAAAAATACCGCTGCAAGTGTTACCGATATCGATATGACAGCAAAGAATATTTCGTTGGATCCTTTTATTGCCGCTTCGATAGGTGTCATACCTTCTTCTACTTTTTTGAATATATTTTCGGTAACTACAATACCGTCATCTACGACAAGACCTGTTGCAAGTACGATGGCTAACAATGTTAATACATTTATGGAGAATCCAAAAAGCCACATGATAAAGAAGGTGGCAATTAAGGATACCGGTATATCAATTAAGGGTCTAAAAGCGATTGCCCAGTCTCTAAAGAAAAGGTAGATAATTAAAATTACCAATAAGATCGAGATACCTAGGGTTTCAGCAACTTCTAAAACAGATTTTTTCACAAAAATGGTATTGTCTAGCGCGATATTTAATTTGATATCCTTAGGTAAATCTTTTTTCAACGCTTCGTATTGCTCGTAGAATGATTTTGAAATATCAAGATAATTGGCGCCAGGACGAGGAACAATTGCAAGACCTATTAAAGGTAAACCAGACTGGCTTAATTTGGTTTCAATATTTTCAGGACCTAGTTCGGCTCTTCCAATATCGCTTAATCGAACGGTTTTCGCTCCATCAGTTCTTATAATGATGTTACTAAATTCTTCAGCTGTTGCTAAATTACCAACTGTTTTTACGGTAAGCTCCGTATTGTTTCCAGTAAGTTTTCCCGAAGGTAGTTCCACATTTTGCTGGTTTAAAGCTGCTCGAACTTCTGCAACTGTGCAGCCGTAGGAAGCTAGTTTTACAGGGTCAATCCATAAACGCATTGCGTACCGTTTTTGTCCCCATATTTGTACACCACTGACACCCGGAATAGTTTCTAGTCGCTGTGAGATTACATTTTCGGCATAATCACTTAGCTCCAATTGACTTCTTGTATCACTTTGAACCGTCATGGAAATTATCGCATCACTATTGGCATCGGCTTTTGAAACAACTGGAGGTGCATCAATATCTTGAGGTAAACTACGAATTGCTTGCGATACTTTATCACGTACATCATTAGCTGCCTCCTCTAAATCTTTATCTAAGTTAAATTCGACTGTAATGCTGCTACTTCCTTGTGCACTTGAGGAGGTGATATTCCGAATTCCATCAATGGAGTTGATCGCTTTTTCGAGTGGCTCTGTAATTTGCGATTCAATAATATCGGCGTTGGCTCCAGTATAATTGGTTCTTATGGAAACCTGCGCTGGATCGATCGAAGGGAATTCACGAACACCAAGATAGGTATATCCTATGATTCCAAATAAAACTATCGTAAGGTTCATTACGATAGTCATTACAGGTCTTTTTATGCTTAATGTGGATAAACTCATTTTAGTAGTTTAATGATGAGATAATTAATTAGTAGGAAAGGTTATTTCTTAACCGATACTTTCACTGGAGTGTCATTTTTTAAGGACATGACACCAGTTGTTATAACCGTATCACCTGCTTTAAGTCCGGACAAAATTAAAAGCGAAGCATCAGTTCTTGTTGTCGTTTCTACCATAACTTCTTTGGCTTTGCCAAAATCAGAAATAAATACTTTTTTACCATTTTGAACCGGAATTACGGCTTGTGTTGGAACCACGATCGCGTCTTGAATCACATCCAATGGAAGTACTACATTAGCAAAAGTTCCCGGTAATAATTTTCCTTGTTGGTTATCAGTAATGGCTCTAACTTGAAGTGTACGTGTGGCAACTTCCACCGCTGGCTCGATAGCGTATACTGTTGCTGTGTAAATTTCAGTAGAACCTGAAACAGTAAATTTCAAAACAGTATTAGTTTTTACTTGATTAGCGTATTTTTCAGGAATAGAAAAAGTGATTTTAAGTTTAGCTGTATTGACTAAGTTCGCTACTAGCATAGTTGGATTCACATATGCTCCTTTAGAGATAGATCGCAATCCAATTTTACCTGAAAAGGGCGCACGAACGGATGTTTTAGCAATTTGAGCCTTAATGATTTGGCTTTGCGCTTTAGTCGAAGCATATTCTGCTTTAGCTACATCATATTCTTCTTGACTGATGGCTTCTTTTTTTAACAAAAGTTGTGCTCGTCGTGCATTTTCAGCAGCCAAATTCTCTCTAGTGTTGGCTTGACTTAATTGTGCTCTTAATTCTATATCATTTACTTTAAAAAGTAGTTGACCTGCTGACACGTTACTACCTTCTTTAAAATTAATGCTTTCCACGATACCCGACACCTCGGATCGTATTTCAACTTGCTCATTAGCTTCTATAGATCCCGATAGCGATAAGGTATTATCAAACGTTTCTGTTTTTACAACTATTCCGCTTACGTTTAAGGCACTTTTTTTATCTGATTTTCCATTTTGATCACCTGATTTGCTATTATTTTGAACAATTCGGTAGGTAATAAAAGCACCAAATCCAATGATCAAGAAAGCGTAAATGATATTTTTTAATTTCATAGTATGGGTCTAAAGAGAGATAATATTTTATTATAAATTTATGTTAAAAGCAAATTTAGGTTTTCCATTTAGTAAAGTAGATAACGTTAGTCTTTATTTAACAGTTGTACATACAACTATTGTGTTTTCTCAAAAAAAAATAGTTTCACAACTACTTTTATGTCTATTTTTAAATAAAACTAAGAATTCAATAAATACAACAGCAACCTGTACTCGACTAAAAAATAGTCAAAGATGCAACTTAGACGTTAAAAATAGTTAAAGGTTTAATGGGAATAGAAAAAAAATTAACTAATGTAATTCCAGATATTTTTTTTCTTAGTTAGCTCGATATAAACGGCGCGCATAGCAGCATGTTCTGGCTTTTCCATGGCGGTATCTACTTGTAAAATTTTTAGGGCATGATGCCTCGCAAGTGCTAAAATATCTCGGTCCTTAACGATATCTGCAAT
>NZ_JAQWTM010000210.1 GCF_029242675.1 Flavobacterium sp. | reverse complement strand
CTCATGTCGGTTTTGTAAAAACGAACATTATTATATGCTCTAATGATGCGGTTATCTTCTTTTCCAGTTACCATTAATCGTTTTCCGTGAATGTAAACCGAATCATTTTCGACAAAGTTGATGGCGACTGCTCTTTTAGTGACAAACATGGAATCTTTTTGCTTGTAGACTTCGGCATAATGTCCTTTTACAATTCCTCTATTAATCGAGTCCGTGATTTTTACGTTTCGAGTCGCTGATGCAAATTCTCGGTTACGATCATAGTACAAGCTGTCGCCTTGGATGAGTCGGTCATCATATTTTATATAGGATTTCCGCAGAAAATGGGCAAGGTTTTTTTTAGTATCATAAAAACCTTTTTCAGTATAAATATAATTGGATTTGCTTGTAATAGTCGATGGACCAAACAAGTAGGAATGACCTGAATTCGTATAATAATCCAAATGATTGGATTTAATAACATAGGTTTTATTAGTGATTGTTACCGCTGTTAAAAATTGAAACTTTTTTTGGGACACATAATATTTCCCTGATTTACTAACTAAAGTATTCTCTTTATTAACGATCGTTCCTTTAGTGTTATAGTATACTTCTTGTGTGTTTCGGTCAAAATTAATAGTGTCTGTAGCCAAGGTTGCATCAGGTGAACTCATAAAGGCTTCACCGGTAGCAAATGCTTTTTTAGCATTACCGCTGTACTCAGCGTATTTACTGTTTAAGAAAAGCGTATCACCTTGTACCAATTGTACGTTTCCAAAAGCTTTTATATAATTCTCCTTTTGAAAATAATACGCTTTGTTACAAGTAAGGACCACACCATCATGGTTAACGCGTACATTTCCGGTTAACAAAATGGCATCTGGAATGGCAATTTGATTGACATCAAAATAGTCTGAATGCTCTACATTAATTTTCTTAGGCGCTTGCGCAAAAGTGGATTTGCTGGCTAGTAAACTCAGTATAGCGGTAAAGAAAAAAACGAACTTCTTCAATGGATTTATTTTTTGTCAAATTTATGAAAAAGGAAACAATCCTACTCGATATTAGGATTTATTTATGGATGTTAGGAGGTTGGTCTTGTTATTTTACGAATTTGAAGCCTACAACTTATAAACATATAATAGTACTCACACGTTGTAGTACGCAAATACCATTTATTTACCTCAATATTAAAAGTACTAGTGCCTCTCATTTTAAAAAAATACATTAAATTTAAAAATTGGTTTATTTGGCTAACCTTAAGTAATGGTTGGGCAGAGATACTAATTCTGAAAACAAAAGGGAGTAATGAGGAAAAAAATTGTGATTGGAGTGCTGTCGCTAGCACTACTGCAGATAGGGTGTAAAATGAAAGATTTGAAAATGAAGGACCAAAAAGACAGGATAGGAGAAAAAAAAGTAGTAGTCTACCAAGTATTTACACGACTTTTTGGAAATAAAAATACAACCAACAAACCGTGGGGTACCATTGAGGAGAATGGAGTAGGGAAGTTCAATGATTTTACACCGCTCGCTTTACAAGAAATAAAGGACTTAGGAGTTAATTATATTTGGTTTACAGGCGTTCCGCATCATGCCGTGATACGGGATTATACAGCG
>NZ_JAQWTM010000201.1 GCF_029242675.1 Flavobacterium sp. | reverse complement strand
ATGCAAAGACGGCAGCTACAAATACATTCAGTGGAACGATAAAAAATACTCTGAAGATTTAATCATCGGAATAGGTCAGGATGTTACTGACCAAATCAATACTCAAAAATCCTATAAAAATTTAGTAGAATCTGCAAATGACATTATTTTCGAATTAGATTATAAAGGCAACTACATTTTCTTAAATCAAAATTCTGAGAACACCACTGGCTATTCTATCGAGGAACTTTCAACTTCTAATTTTAGAGCATTAATAAGACCAGATTACTTGCAAAAAGTACTTGATTTTTATGCAAAAACAGATGCGGATGCGACCAATTTTAAAGTGATGGAGTTTCCAATAATTAAAAAGAACGGCGAAGAAATTTGGCTCTCCCAAAAAGTCGCAATTAATAGAGACAAAAACAATTTAATCAATGGTTATTATGGTATTTCTAGAGATATTACTTTTTTTAGAAATAGCCAAATTGAGAATGCACAACGCGCAATTAAAAATCAAAAGTATAGTGAAGCTCTAAATAAGTTTACCTCAGAAAGCTATTTTAGTAGTCAAACAACCGACAGCATTATTAAAAACATCTTACTAATTACTACAGAAATAATTGGTGTATGTAGAGCAAGTTATTGGAAATACAGTCCAGATAATGTCTTATGTGAAATGCAATACAATGCCACCACTAAAAAATTTAGTAAGGGAAGTATTTTACTCAAAGAAGAATTCCCAAATTACTTTGAGGCTATAACGAGCAAATCACAAATAATTATCCCTGACGTGTATCAAAGTGAGATGTTAGTTGACCTACAAAAAGAATTTTTCCCAGCAAATTCCATTTATTCTCTACTTGATACACCCGTCTTTATTGAAGGAGAGTTAAAAGGAATCTTATGCTTCGAAGCTACTCAAAAAATTAAAAACTGGGACAATGAAGACATTAATTTCACACGTTCTTTATCTGACGTTATCACCATTGCTTTCGAATCGCAAAATCGATTAAACGCAGAGGTCAAGTTAAAATATAAAAGTGACCTCCTTGCTGCAATGACATTGTGCGCTGAAAAGTTTTTAAACAGTAAAGATCTCGATGCAATTTTTGCTACTATTCTCATCATAATGGGAAAAGCCACTAAGTCACATCGTTCTTATTATTATGAGAATAATGCAAATGACAGAACAATAAGTCAGAAGTATCGCTGGATCAACGACAGCGACCATCTAGCTGATAATAATCCTGCATTACAAAATATACCATATGATTACTTCGAAGAATTGCTGGATCCTCTTTTAGAGAACAAAATTTACATCGAAAGTATCTCTAACATTGAGAATGAAAGCCTTCGAACGAAACTTAAAAATGTTGGAGTACTGTCGTTGATACTTTTCCCCATCTTTGTCAAAAATAAATTTCATGGCTTTTTAGGTTTTGATGATACCGACCATGAACGCGTATGGTCAGACGATGAGGTGAATGTTTTACAAACTTTAGCACGTAATATCGCAACCATTATCGATCGTATTGCAACTGAAACTGCTATCTATGAAAGTGAAGAAAAATTTAGGTTGCTTGCCAACAATATTCCGGGTACAATCTATTTATCTGAGAACGATGAGAAGTTTACTAAAATTTACCTCAATGACGAAATTGAGAAGTTAACCGGTTATAACAAATCAGAGTTTTTAGAAAAACACATCAATTATGTCGATATCATTCATCCTCAAGACTTGGCTCGTGTGCAGGAAGAATCATTGAAAAGATTAGCCAAAGGGAAACCTTTTCATTTTACTTATCGCATTACTAAAAAAACAGGTGAAATTGTATGGGTAGAAGAGTTTGGAGATGCGGTGATGAAAGATGGAAAAATTACTTATATTGAAGGAATTATACTTGATATAACCGAAAGAAAATTGAATGAAACGGTGATAAAAGCCAAAGATCTAGCTGAAGCTGCAAATAAAGCCAAGTCAGAGTTTCTTGCAAATATGAGTCATGAAATACGAACACCTTTAAATGGTATCATAGGTTTCACAGATTTATTAATGAAAACTAAATTGGAAGCAAACCAACAAAAACACATGATGACCGTCAATCAGTCGGCCCACTCATTACTTGGTATTGTTAACGATATTCTTGACTTTTCGAAAATTGAAGCAGGAAAATTAGATTTGCTAATTGAAAAACATGACGTTAAGGAATTATTAGAACAAGTAAGAGATCTAATTTTATATGAATCAAACCAAAAAAACATCGCTTTACAATTAAACATTGCTCCACAAATAAACCGATTTTTTTATGTTGATAGTATTCGATTAAAGCAAATATTAATAAATCTATTAGCCAATGCCGTTAAATTTACTAATAAAGGTTCTATCAAGTTAAATGTTACTGTTATCGAAAAAACCGATCATCAGTATACTACAATTCGTTTTGCTGTAATTGATTCTGGCATTGGAATTCTAGAAGAAAATAAAAGTAAAATTTTTAAAGCATTCTCGCAGGAGGATAGTTCTACAACAAAGAAGTTTGGCGGAACAGGTCTTGGATTGACTATTTCAAATAAGTTATTAGGTTTAATGAATAGCAAATTAAACTTAGAAAGCACCGTAGGCATAGGGAGCACATTTTATTTCGATCTAAATTTAAGAACATCTGACGAGGGTGTCGAGCCTTTGAATGAAGGCACTGAAAATAGTCTCTCTGAAATTGATTTACTTTTTCAGAACAAGGACTATTTACGAAATTTGAAAGTAATGCTAGTTGAAGACAACAAAATCAACATGCTTTTACTCAAAACCATTATTAAAAACATTTTGCCAGAAGCAAATATCCATCAATTTTACAATGGCCTAGATGCGGTGGCACAATTTGAAAATTTGGAGCCACATATTATTTTCATGGACATACAAATGCCGGTCATGAACGGATTTCAAGCAACAAAATTGATTAGAAAATTAGTTGGCGGAAAATCTGTCCCTATCATAGCAATTACAGCAAGTGCGGAACTTGAAATAAAACAACAATGTAAATTAGCAGGCATGAACGACTTTGTATCTAAACCTATTCTAAAGAAAATAGTGGAAGAAACCATTGTGAAATGGGTCGATTTACCCTAATAATCATTAAAAAAAGGTAATTATATCCAAAAAAAATATAAATTCGTTTTCAAATAAATTTAAGCATCTAAATATGAAATGGAAAGGCACCCGTAAAAGTGGAAATCTAGACGACC
>NZ_JAQWTM010000193.1 GCF_029242675.1 Flavobacterium sp. | reverse complement strand
ATACTTTAGCAGTTAAAGTTCTTTGTCCTCCTGGGTAACCTGTATGACGCATGTAAATCTTTTCGTCCATTTTGTTACCTGTAAGGTTGATTTTTTCTGAGTTGATAACGATTACGTTATCTCCACAGTCCACGTGTGGTGAGTAACTTGGCTTGTACTTCCCTCTCAAAATCATAGCGACTTTTGAAGCAAGACGTCCTAAGTTATGACCATCTGCATCTACAACAATCCACTCTTTTACAGAGTTAGCTTTTGTTGTTGAAATTGTCTTGTAGCTTAATGCGTTCACAATAATATATTTTAATTAAACATTCCATCCCCAATAAAGGGGTTGCAAAAGTACAATTTATTATTTTAAATGCAAATAGCTTAAAAGATTATTTTCTAGATGTTTTTGTGCTGATTATCAATTGTATATTTGTTTGCTAAGAGTAATGTCGATTTAGTTAGCAAACCATTAAGCCTTAATTCTATTTTCATATTACTTTTGAAGGATGAAATAAAATTTTTATCTTGCATGCTTATCTTGATTGCAAAAGCTTATTAAATACCTATTTTTGGTAGATCTAACTGTGATTTCCTTGAAAGAAAGCGCAGGGATTAGGTAAGCATTCGAGCCAATAAAACAACAACTATGAAAGTCAAAGCAACTCTTAAACAAATAGCTAAAGAACTTAACGTCTCGGTTTCGACTGTTTCGAAGGCGCTAAACGATAGTCCGGAAATAAGTGAGCAAACTAAAATAAAAATTAAGGAGTATGCGAAGCTTAAGAATTATAAACCCAATGTCATAGGTTTAAACCTTAAAAACAGAAAAACGAAAACTATTGGTGTAATCATCCCCAATATCCTAAATTCGTTTTTCGCCAAGGTTTTTAGCGGTATCGAAAAAGTAGCGGAACAAAAAGGATATAATGTTATCACTTGTATTTCGAATGAGTCGCTAACTAAGGAAATTAGCGCTTTAGAAATTTTGAGCAATGGTACGATTGATGGTTTTATATTATCGGTGTCTGAAGAAGCTCAAAAATTACAAGACTACACTCATTTTACTGAAATCATCAACGATGGTACGCCTATTGTTATGTTTGATCGCATCGCCGAAGGAGTTGAATGTGACAAGGTAATTGTGGATGATTATAATTCAGCATTGAATGCTACGCAGCGTTTAATTGATTTAGGATGTAAAAATATTGCTTTGTTTTCCTCTGTAGATAATTTAAGTGTTGGAAAATTGCGTACGAGTGGGTATTTGAAAGCATTGGAAAATAATGCGATTGCCATTAATGAAAATATTGTTTTTAGAACAGATTCCGAAGAAGACCTTAAAAATGCTATTGCGACCATGCCTTCAGGGCAAATGATTGACGCTATTTTTGCTTTAGAGGAAACTGATACCGTTGCGGCCTTGAAATTTGGTTTGAAAAATGGATTTAAAATCCCAGAAGAACTTTCTATTATCGGTTTTGCTGACGGAATTTTAGCGTCCAGACGTTTAACTCCTAGTGTTACCACCGTTAGTCAGCATGCTCCTGAAATTGGTGAAAAAGCGGCTCAGTTATTAATCGATCGATTAGAAAGTAAGGAAGAAGAAGAGTTGCCGTATAGAACGGTTGTTATTAATACGATTTTGAAAGAAAGAGAATCAACAAGAAGTTAAAACTTTTTCTTTCCTTGTTTAAAACCCGCTCCAATTGCTATAAAATTTGAGTGGGTTTTTTATTTTCTATGGTTTTTTAATGCGCTTCTAACCAGTTTTTCCCCTTTCCTAAATCCACCACTACAGGAACATCAAGCTGAAAAGCATCTTCGATTTCGTGCTTGATCATTGGTTGGATTTTTTCTAATTCA
>NZ_JAQWTM010000182.1 GCF_029242675.1 Flavobacterium sp. | reverse complement strand
AGCTGTCTCTAAAGCCTCTAGGTGTTCTAGAATTGTTTGTCCTTCGTACCAAGGCATTCCGCCTAAAGATTCCACGACATTATCACCCGTCAAAGCACTCAACGGAATGTAACTTACGTTTTGTTCTTTGAAAGTACTTTTAGCGTTTAACGCTTCAAAGTCGGCTTTGATTTTATTAAAAACTTCCTCTGAGTAATTAACCAAATCCATTTTATTTATAGCAACAATTACCTCTTTCACTCTCAACAAATTATTGATGAAAAAGTGACGGTAGGTTTGCTCAATTACTCCTTTCCGAGCATCAATTAAAATGATAGAAACTTGTGAAGTCGAAGCTCCTGTAACCATGTTCCGTGTGTACTCAACATGTCCTGGAGTATCAGCAATAATGTAACTTTTCTTAGCAGTAGAAAAATAAATATGCGCCACATCAATCGTGATTCCTTGTTCTCTTTCAGCCACTAAACCATCAGTAGCCAAAGAAAAATCAAGATAATCATATCCTTTTTGCTTGCTGCTTTTTTCAATTGCTTCTAATTTATCTGTAGTCAAAGATTGTGTATCGTACAATAATCTTCCGATTAAGGTACTTTTTCCGTCATCTACACTTCCTGCTGTTGCTATTTTTAAAACTTCCATAGGCCCCACCCCAGCCCTCTCCGCCGCGGCGGAACGGAGCTAGGTTTTGATTTTAAATTATTAAATATTTTTTTTATAAGTCCATTGTTCCCCCTTGGGGGTTAGGGGGCTTAAAAGTATCCTTGTTGTTTTCTTTTCTCCATCGCTGCCTCTGAACGTTTATCGTCAATTCGAGCACCTCTTTCTGAGATTGTAGAAGCTCTGATTTCGCCTACCACTTCAGAGATTGTTGCTGCATACGAATCAACTGCTGCAGTACAACTCATATCACCCACTGTTCTAAAACGAACAATGCGTTCTTCAATTTCTTCGTTTTCTTCTTGGTACACATAAGGAGAGTGTGACCAAATCATTCCGTCTCTTAAGAATACTTTACGCTTGTGTGAGAAGTAAATGGATGGAATTTCGATTTGCTCTTGTTCGATATAGCTCCAAACATCCAATTCTGTCCAATTTGAAATAGGAAAAACGCGAACGTTTTGACCATTTTCAATTTTACCATTCAATAAATCAAACAATTCTGGACGTTGGTTTTTTTCATCCCATTGACCAAAGTCATCACGAACAGAAAATATACGTTCTTTAGCTCTTGCTTTCTCTTCATCACGACGCGCACCACCAATACAAGCATCAAATTTAAACTCTTCGATTGCATCCAATAAAGTGGTTGTTTGCAAACTGTTTCTACTCGAATATTTACCCGTTTCTTCTACTACTTTACCTTCATCAATGGCATCTTGCACATTACGAACAATCAATTCTAGACCTAATTCTTTTACTAATCGGTCTCTAAATTCAATGGTCTCCGGAAAATTATGACCGGTATCAACGTGTAATAATGGAAACGGAATCTTAGCAGGAAAAAACGCTTTTTGCGCTAAGCGAACTAAGGTGATTGAATCTTTTCCTCCAGAAAAAAGCAATACTGGTTTATCAAATTGAGAGATAACTTCTCTGAAAATGTATATGGCTTCGCTTTCTAATGCGTTTGTTTTTAATAGTGAACTCATATTATAAGCCCCCTAACCCCCGAAGGGGGTACTGTTGGGGTGATTTTATTGTTAATAATTTATTCTTTTTCTCTTTTTAATTTCCCCCTCTGGGGGTTAGGGGGCTATGCAAACCACATTCTTTGTGACTTGATTCCCACCACCATCTTCCGGCTCTTATGTCTTCACCTTCGGCAATTGCTCTGGTACAAGGCGCACAACCAATGCTTACAAATCCTTTTTTATGTAAAGCGTTTTGAGGCACGTTGTTTTTTTCTAAATAACCTTCTACTTCTTTCAATGTCCATTTTAATAATGGGTTGAATTTAATGATATCAAATTTCGAATCGTATTCAAAAAGGTGTAAATCATGTCTATTCTCTGATTGTTCTGCTCTTAAACCTGTAATCCAAACTGAATTTCCTTTTAGAGCTTTAGTCAATGGCGCTACTTTTCGAATAAAACAACATTCTTTTCTATTATCAACCGATTCATAGAAACTATTCGGTCCTTTTGCATTCAATAAATTTTGTACAGCTGTAGCTTCAGGAAAGTAAACTTCGATCTGTTTTTTATACTTCTTCAATGTTTTATGAAAAACATCATAGGTTTCTTGGAATAACCGACCCGTATCTAACGTAAAAATTGTGATCGCAGCATTACTCTCTGCTATCATAGCTGTTATTACCTGATCTTCTTGCCCAAATGAAGTTGAAAAAACCACCTTATTAGGGAATTGATTGGTCAAAAAAGCAAAAGTTTCTTCGATTGAAAGGTCTTTTGTTCTAGCTATTAAGTCATTCGTTTGGCTGAGATTCATATTCTTTTTATCTATTTAAAACTATTACCCTATCGGTTTAGTAGATTACTTCGCAAAAGTAAAACAAATATCGCTATTACAAAAATATTTAAACGGAAAATTACTTTAAATAGTTTAAGAATCGGACAAAGGATCCCTTTAGTTTAAAACCTAATAATCAGCAGCTGACAAAAATCAGAATAGAAGCCATTAAAAAATAAAATTCATACTAATTTTAGTATAACTTTGTCGCTGCAACTACTGAGTAAAAACGATGCATTTGATTTTTTTTCATAAAAATCAGATAACCCTACTAAATCGATAGGATTATTATAAATTAGTTTATACTTTTGGCAAAAATTATTTAAGTTATGGATTTTCAATTAGGGTTTATAGTTGCTGGATTAGTTGTTGGTTTTATTGTTGGATTAACCGGAGTTGGTGGAGGTTCCTTGATGACACCGATATTACTTTGGTTTGGAATCCCTCCTACTACTGCAGTTGGAACGGATTTGTTGTATGCCGCTTTTACCAAAATGGGTGGCGTTTTCGTGCATCATAAGAAAAAAAATATTAATTGGTCAATTACCGGCTGGCTCAGTTTAGGAAGCGTACCTGCTGCTGTTGTTACGTTGTGGGTTTTAAACAGTATTAAAACTGATATATCATCCATTAATTCCATCATTAAGTATAGTTTAGGTTGGGCGCTCCTTTTTACTTCAATTGCTGTCCTTTTCAAAAAGAAGTTACTTGTTTTTTCTCAAAAGCACTCTGGTGATAAATTTCATTCAGAAAGTAAAACACAAAATTTACTTACTGTAGCTATCGGCGTTTTACTTGGAGTAACTGTAACGCTTACTTCAATTGGTGCAGGAGCTTTAGGTACGGTTACGTTATTTTTTCTATTCCCCTTACTACCAACTCCAAAATTAGTTGGTACCGAAATTGCTCATGCAGTACCTTTAACATTGGTAGCAGGCCTTGGACATGCTTCTATGGGAAATTTAGATGTAACATTGCTCGTTCAGTTACTTATGGGTTCACTTCCTGGTATTTTTATCGGTAGTATGCTAAGTGGTAAAGTACCCGATTTATTACTGAGAAATGCCATCGCAATCATGTTGTTCTTTGTAGGCTATAATTTAGTATTCTAAAAAATCTAAAACCATAAAAAAATCCCTTTTGATACCACAATGGTTATCAAAAGGGATTTTTTAGTACTGGTCAGTCGACTAAACAATAATATCTGCTAAACTGTTATTCTCTAAAATTTTAAGCGTATTGTCTCTGACTTCAGTCATTAATTTTCGGACAGCACAGGCTGCCTCATCTTGACAGTCATCACATTTTTCATAAAAATTATGTGATGCACAGGGCAATAAAGCGATTGGACCTTCGAGAATGCGGTATACTTTAGCCATGTTAATATCCTTTGGCTCTTTGATTAGATAATAACCGCCTCCTTTTCCTTTTTTTGCACCCAAAAAACCAGAATGACGTAAAAGCAATAAAATACTTTCCAGAAATTTAACCGAAATAGTTTCGCTTTTTGCAATATCAGCAATAGCGACAGGAGTTTGATCTTCTTGGCGCGCCAAAAAAGTCAATGCTTTTATTCCGTATTTCGTTTTCTTTGAAAGCATACATTTTACACTAATCATTAATTCATTAGTGATTCCAAAGCTACAATCAAAAATCGTTAATCACAAATCTTAGTATTAACCTAAAGCCTGCTTCAAATCAGCAATCACATCTTCGACAGTTTCTAATCCAACTGAAACACGCACTAAACCATCTGTAATACTCACAGCAAGCCTTTCTTCCACTGATAATTTAGTGTGCGTTGTAGAGGCAGGATGTGTCACGATTGTTCTTGAGTCACCTAAATTTGGCGAAAGCGAACACAGTTTTATCTTATCTAAAAAGTTTCGACCCGCTTCTAAGCCACCTTTTATCTCAAAGGCAACAATATTTCCTCCAGCTTTCATTTGCTTTTTTGCAATTTCATATTGAGGATGCGACTTCAAAAAGGGATATTTCACCTTATTTACATTGGGATGCTGTTCTAAAAACTCTGCAACTTTCATTGCATTTTCGCAATGTCTGTCTAATCGAATAGCCAAAGTCTCCAAACTTTTCGACAATACCCAAGCGTTAAACGGTGACAATGAAGGTCCCGTTAAGCGACTAAATAAATATATTTTTTGAATTAATTCCGGGTCACCAACGGTAATTCCGCCTAAGACTCTACCTTGTCCATCCATTAACTTCGTAGCCGAATGCACTACTAAATGTGCTCCCCATTTTATCGGCTGTTGCAAATAAGGTGTAGCAAAACAATTGTCGATTATTAAAATCAGATTATGCTTTTTGGCAATGGTACCAAGCAATTCCAAATTGATGATATCAACTGCAGGATTTGTAGGAGACTCGGCAAAAAGAATTCTGGTATTCGGTTTAATACAACCTTCGATGGTTTCTGGTTGGTTGATATCAAAATAAGTCGTTTCGATATTCCACTTGGGGAAATAATTAACGAATAAAGAATGTGTCGCTCCAAAAACACTACTTGAAGACACAATATGATCTCCCGATACCAATAAGGCAGCCATAGTCGAATAAACCGCAGCCATACCTGATGAGAAGGCAAAACCAGCTTGTGCGCCTTCCATCGCGCAGACTTTATTGATAAATTCATTGTTATTAGGATTGCTATAACGACTGTAAATATTGCGCTCTTTCTCTTCAGCAAAAGAAGCACGCATATCCTCGGCATCCTCAAAAACAAAACTCGACGTTAAGTACAAAGGAACCGAATGTTCTAAATATTGCGTTCTTTCTAGTTGATTGCGGATGGCTTGGGTTTCAAAACCAAAATTATTATTTTCCATAAATAAGCCCCCTAACCCCCATAGGGGGAATTGTGTTGGGGTTGATTTGTTTGTTACTAAATTTAATATTTATAACTCAACTATTAGTTACTAGTTCCCCCTTCGGGGGTTAGGGGGCTCCCGTTCAAAACCACTTTATAATGTATTGTAGCTGTTGGTTCTAATGTTTTAGAAACCGAGCAATATTTTTCGAACGAAAGTTGTGCTGCTTTTGCCGCTTTGTCTTCTTTTATATTGCCTTCCAAATAAAAAACAACATGGATGTCTTTGAATGGTTTGGCTTCACCAACTTGTACACGCTCGCCTTCGACCTCAGCCTTGAAAGAAGTGATTTCTTGACGTTGTTTTTTTAGAATCGAAATCATATCAATGGCACTGCAGCCTGCTACTCCCATCAGCACCAATTCCATCGGGCTTGCACCTAAATCATTTCCTCCAAACTCAGAGCGATTATCTACACTTACAATATGTCCACGTTCATTTTTTAATTCGAAATGGAAATTGTCATTTACTCTATTTAATGTAATTTTCATGTTATTTGTGTTTATGAACGTTGCTTTCGCTTTTTATAGAACGCGGATAACGCGGATTTAAAAACGATCACAACGGATTTTTTCTTTTTTTTCTAGTACTATAAACTCATCACTTTTTTAGAATGCAGATAAAACGCAACTACTTTCGCAAGAATGCGGATTTTAAACGCCTATCTATTATTTAACTCTAAACTATTGCTATTCCCCCTTCGGGGGTTAGGGGGCTTTACCCCTTATCCGATAATCTCAAAATATCTCCAAAAACGCCTCTCGCAGTAACTGCTGACCCAGCTCCTGCTCCTTGTATTACAATTGGTCGGTCTCCGTAGGATTCTGTGTAGATTTCGAAGAAAGAATCCGATCCTTTTAATCCACCCAAAGCGGTATCCGAAGGTACGGAAACTAATTTTACTTCCAAAATCCCTTTCTCATTTTGCAAATCTCCGGACAACTCTCCTATGTATCTCAAAACATGTCTCGGTTTTTGGTCTTTCTTTATTTTATCATAAATAGGATCAAATTCTTTCAGTTTCGTCAAGAAATCGGCCGCGCTACCGTCACGTAAGTGTTCCGGAATTAAATTCTGGATAGCTACCTCATCAAACTCGTTCTGTAAATCCAATTCTCTGGCTAAGATCAATAGTTTTCGACCTACATCATTCCCACACAAATCTTCTCTTGGGTCGGGCTCTGTGAATCCACTATCAATTGCTTCTTTTAATATTTCGCTAAACGGAACCTCTTTGGCAGAAAAATGATTGAATAAATAACTCAACGTTCCAGAGAATACTCCTTTAATTTTAGTGATGTTTTCCCCCGAAAGATGCAATAATTTAATCGTATCAATAAGCGGTAAGCCAGCACCAACATTAGTTTCGTATAAATAATTCTTTTGATTTTCGGCTAGTACATTTCGTAATTCTTTATAAAAACCATAGCTCAAGGTGTTGGCTACTTTATTAGACGAAATCAAATCAAAACTGTGCTCTGCTAATGGAATATAATTTTCTACAAAAGTAGCACTCGCAGTATTATCAACTGCAATCAAATTTTCTAAATGGTGCTCTTTTGCGAAAGCAATCACGTCATCAATAGTATAGGAAACGCCGTTAGTATCAATTTGGTTTTTCCAGTCAGCAGCAACTCCGTTTTTATTTAAAAGTACTTTTTTAGAGTTGGCAATGGCAAAAACATTCAGCTTAACGTCTTTTCTTTTTTCAATTGCTTTTGCCGATTCCAGAATTTGGTTAATCAAAGTCCCGCCAACCAATCCATGTCCGAAAATGGCAATATTGATTTTCTTAGCTACGCCAAAGATTTCTCCGTGAATTACGTTTAACGCTTTGTTGAGCTCAGACTTTTTCACCACCAAACTCACGTTTTTACCCGTCACGGTATTGTTGAACAAAATAGGTACGATTTTGTTTTTAATCAAAGCCGTATACGGTTTGTGAAACGTACTCAAATCTTGACCAATTATCGAAATCACCGATACATTATCGACCACCGTAATTTTATTGACATCTTTAGAATAGAAGTCATTCTCGAATTCTTTTTCTAATTCAGTTTTGGCTTTTGATGCTTTATCCGCAGCAACCACAAGACCAATTCCGCGTTCTGATGAACCTTGCGAAATAATACTTACGCTAATATCATTATCGCCCATTACTCTAAAAATACGGGCATCAACTCCAGTTTTACCCAACAATCCTCTCCCTTCGAGATTAACCAAAGATACATTCTCAAGAACGGACAATGTTTTGATTCCGCTTTCGGAAGAAGTAGCCGTAATTAAAGTCCCTTTGTTCTCATGATTGAAAGTGTTCAAAATACGCAACGGAATGTTTTTTTCTAACAACGGAATAATCGTTTTAGCGTGAAGTATAGTCGCACCAAAATTCGCCATCTCATTCGCCTCATTATAGGATAAGTTTTCAATTTTTTTTGCATCGAGAACTAATTCGGGGTTTGCCGTATAAATTCCATCTACATGCGTGAAGTTTTGCAATTCTTCGGCATTGATATAATTAGCGATTAAAGAGGCGGTATAATTGCTACCGTTTCTACCTAGCGTCGTAGTTTCGTTTTTACTGTTGGAACCAATAAAACCAGTTACCACTACCACTGCCTCTTTATTTTCATTAAAGAATTGGATACAATTCTTTTTCGAAATAGCATCTAATGGCTGCGCGTCACCAAAATTAGAATCGGTGATAATCAGTTCTCTGGTATCGGCTAGCTTTGCAAGAATATTTTTTTGGTTTAATAAAAACACCACTAGTTTTGCCGCAAGTACTTCGCCTTGTGCTAAGATTTGATCTTTGATTTTATTGCTATAATCACCAATCAAGCTTACGCCTTCCAATAATTTGTCAAGCTTGTCAAATTCTGCCGAAAAATCGACTGCATCAAAACCATCCTTTTGATAGGATTTAAAACTCTCTAGCAAAGGCTTGTAGTTTCCGTTTTTAGCAGCGATAGTCAAAATATCCTCTAATTCATCAGTTGCTTTGCCTCGCGCTGAAACGACCACAGCAATCTTTTCCTCTTGGTTTATTTTACTTTCAATAATATTTAAAACCGCATTAATTCCTTCTCCATTTGCTAACGATTTACCACCGAATTTTACTATTTTCATCTGTTTTTTATTTTTGAAAACAACTTCTAATAAATTGTCTAATTGTTCGTATTCCATCAAAAAAGCGTCGTGACCGTGCTGCGAGTCAATTTCGCTATAAAATACATTACTTTTAAATTTCTTGATTTCGACATAGGTATCCCTATTTTCTTTGGCGGTAAAGAATAAATCTGAATTAATACCCACGATATAGATGTTCGCCTCCACTTTCGAAATTATACTTTCCAGCGATTCATGATTTCGGGTAATATCAATCGTTTTAAGCAATTGATTCATCATTTTGTAGGCCGCTAGCTGAAACCTCTTTTCTAATTTTTCGCCGTGATAGTTCAACCAGCTTTCCACTTTAAAAGTTTCTAATTCGGCATTGATATCGCGATTAAATTTTTCCTTGAATGATTCTGGCGTACGGTAACACAACATAGCATGTATGCGTGCATCTTCGATTGGCTTTTTAGAATTATTCAAGATTTGCTCTTGCAAATAACAATTAGCAATCAGCCAGTCAGTGGCTTTCCAATCAGTAGCAATGGGAATAAAATTTTGCGCTAGTTTAGGTTCTAAGGCCAAAATTTCCCAAGCGATACCGCCACCTACTGAACCACCGATGAGAGCAAATAAACTATGGATTTCAAGAATCCGAAGTCCTTCGATAAATATTCGAGCGATATCTCTAGCAATAAAATCTCTGTAGTTCTCAATGGTATCCGAGTTAAAGCCGTTTCCAGGCACATCAAAAGATACAATGGTATATTTTCGGGTATCGATTGTTTTGTCTATACCTACAATATCATTCCACCATCCTGATTCGCCAATTACTTGCGAATTTCCCGTTAAGGCATGATTAATCATAACAATTGGAGCCGTATGCAAAGGAGCTCCAAAAATTTGATAACTTAAGTTTAGGGAAGCATAAAAAGCACCATTGTGAGTGGTGAATCAGGATGG
>NZ_JAQWTM010000174.1 GCF_029242675.1 Flavobacterium sp. | reverse complement strand
TTTTTAAAAAAAAGCTTTGAAAGTTCAAAGTTATGTCTATCTTTGCACCCACAATTACGCGGATATGGTGAAATTGGTAGACATGCCAGACTTAGGATCTGGTGCCGCAAGGCGTGTAGGTTCGAGTCCTATTATCCGCACCAAAACCCTGACTAGTAAATAGTTAGGGTTTTTTGTTTTAAGAATTGCCCAACCGTTGCCCAACCGATTGAGAAAGGGGGTGAAACGTAGAATAATTCAACCATTATTTCGAAAAAAAAAGGAGCTCCTTAATTGGTTCGCCTTTTGTGTTTTATCTGAAAAAAAAATAATATATCAAACTCATATCTTTTTTCTACCTATTTCCTCTTAGGTTTACGGTTATACTCATTTTCTTACCAGACCTTTTTCGTATGTTTGTTTATATTAGATACTATTAAAGTTAGCCCCATAGATTTACAAAAAATAAAATAATGACAAGCACAGCACAAAGAGCAGAATTACAAGCAAAAATTTGGAGAATAGCCAACGAAGTTCGTGGCTCTGTTGACGGATGGGATTTCAAACACTTTGTTTTAGGTGCCCTTTTCTATCGATTCATAAGTGAAAATTTTACAAAATATATTGAAGGTGGTGACGAAAGTATAGATTATGCAAGTTTTGAAGATGATCAAATATCTGCTGAAATAAAAGACGATGCAATTAAAACAAAGGGATATTTCATCTATCCTAGTCAACTTTTTGCGAATGTTACTAAAACGGCTAACACCAATCCAAACCTGAATACAGATTTAAAAACGATATTCAATGCTATTGAAAGTTCGGCGAATGGTTATCCTTCAGAACAAGATATAAAAGGATTGTTTGCTGATTTTGATACTACAAGTTCAAGATTAGGAAATACCGTTGAAAATAAAAACAGCCGTTTAGCAGCCGTAATTAAAGGTGTTGAAGAGCTGAATTTCGGAAATTTTGAAGACAATGAAATCGACCTTTTTGGTGATGCTTATGAGTTTCTAATCTCAAATTACGCAGCTAATGCTGGAAAATCGGGTGGTGAGTTCTTCACACCGCAACACGTATCGAAACTAATTGCACAGTTGGCAATGCATAAGCAAGCCACTGTAAACAAGATTTATGACCCTGCAGCTGGTTCGGGTTCTTTACTATTACAAGCCAAAAAGCACTTTGATAATCACATTATCGAAGATGGCTTTTATGGCCAAGAAATAAACCACACTACATACAACTTGGCGCGTATGAATATGTTTTTACATAACATCAACTACGATAAGTTTCACATTGTATTGGGAGACACGCTAAAAGACCCACAATTAGGCGATGAAAAGCCATTTGATGCTATCGTATCAAATCCTCCTTATTCGGTAAAATGGATTGGAAATGAAGATCCCACCATGATAAACGATGACCGCTTTGCACCTGCTGGAGTATTAGCACCAAAATCAAAAGCAGATTTTGCCTTTGTGCTGCATTCATTACATTATTTATCTCCCAAAGGAAGAGCTGCTTTAGTTTGTTTCCCAGGTATTTTTTACCGTGGTGGTGCCGAACAAAAAATTAGAAAATATTTAGTAGACAATAACTTTGTAGAAACCATAATATCCGTAGCACCCAACTTGTTC
>NZ_JAQWTM010000139.1 GCF_029242675.1 Flavobacterium sp. | reverse complement strand
AAATTTGACGTGATTATGCAAAATAGCGTTACTACAAACAAAAACTTTTTTAGAGTTTTAGTAAATGGAGTTGCTGTTGCAAGCACCGAAGGTACATCTGTTTATACAGGAACAACAACTTCAACGGCTAGAACATTAACGTATAATTTGGCAGCTTTTGCTGGAACAAAGTTTAATTTAACGTTCGAAGGAGTAATGGATAATGATGCCACTACTACACCAACCTACAACACGATTTTTGTTGATAACGTTGAAATATATGAAGCAAAATCTAATGATTTAGCCCTTACTGCTTTTACACCAAACGTAGGCTTAACAGCTACAGAAACAGTAACGGCTAAAGTTTATAATTTCTCTCCAGTAGCAGTAAGCAACATTCCTGTTTCTTATCGCATTAACAATGGAGCAGAAGTAGTAGAAATGATCGCTGGACCTATCGCTCCATTAACAGAAGTTACTTATAGTTTTGCCACAAAAGCAAATTATTCTGTTGGCGGACTTTATACGGTTGTTGGTAAAATAGCGCCTGCTGATGATTCAGATGCTACTAATAATTCGCTTACTAGAACGGTAGCTAATAATGGTTCAGACATTTTAATGGGAAGTACATCTCTTAGTACGACTTGTTCAGCTACATTTACAGATAGCGGAAGTAGATATGCTAATTATGCCAATAACCTAAATCAAACGATTACTTTTAGACCAGCTGTGACTGGAAATAGTATCAAAGTTGATTTTACTGAATTTGCTGTAGAAGCAGGATATGATTTCTTGTACATCTATAATGGAACTTCAGCGGCAGCTCCTTTATTAGGTGTTTTTGATGGTAATACCTTACCACCATCTTTTACGTCTACAGCAACAGGAGGAGAACTAACCTTTAGATTTACTTCTGATACAGAAGTGGTAGATAAAGGATGGGTTGCCACTATTTCTTGTGTGGCTAAACCTTTAATTACGGATACTGAGATTACCTCAATTGTAGCGCCAGACTTTTTAGGTAAAAAATCAGCAACGACTGCAATCACAATTCGTGTTAACAATGTTGGACCAACAACGCGTACTAATGTGCCTGTTTATTTTCAAGTAAATGGTGGAACGAAAGTTACTGGAGTTGTTCCTACGATGACTTCAGGTGTGTCTGTATTGTACACGTTCCCAACTACTACTGATATGACTGCAGTAAATGGAGTGTTTACCATTAAAGCAGGAATTGACGAAGCTGATGATAATTTGGCTAACAATAACTTAGAAAAAGTAGTTTATAACAAATTTGAACTTCCTAAGAATACTAATACTAATGGTTTTGCAATAACCTCATTGAAATGGGATAATATGGTTAACAATTCAGGTACTACAGCGTATTCTGATTTTAAAAACATTAAAATTCCAGTTTATGCAGGTTACACTTACCAGCCTCAAGTTACTATTTCTAAACCAGAACGACCAATCACAAGAGATTTAACAACTATTCCTGGTGTTTTCACGATGATGGTTATAGATTTAAATGGTGATGGTAATTTGTCTGATGAATTTTATGCAGGTAATTTTTGGGTAAATACATTAAACACAGCAACTGCGCCAGCTGTTGCTTCAACAACTAGTACACATAACTTTAGAAATAATTTCAATTTGACGGGTGGTTTAACCATTCCTGCATTAACAACTCCTGGAGAAAAGCTAATGCGTGTTATTCATATGTTCCGTTCACCTAGTGAGTATTTTAATGTAGTTACAGGGCCTACTTTTGATAATTTGACTACTTCAAGAGAAGATTTTGAAATCGAGGAGTATACCATTAACGTACTTCCTTTTACAGCTGCTGATGCAAGTATTGAAAGTATTTCTGCACCAACTAAATTGGGTAAAAAACCAGTTACAGTGAGCGCAGTTATTCGTAACTTCTCTAATGTGGCTATTTCTAATTTTCCAGTTGCTTATAAAGTAAATGGTGGAGCTGAAGTGTCACAAACTTTTACTGGATCGATTGCTGCAGGAGCTTCTGCACCAGTGACATTTGTAACGCAAGCTAATTTAGGATTGGCTAACAATTATACTATCGAGGTATACACAAAATTGGCAGGCGATTTAGATGCTACTAATGATTCTAAGTCAATTTCTTATACGCATGTAACTAATGCAACTACTAATGCAGTTGGAACTTTTGATGGATTAGATGATTATGTTAGAGTAGATGCTAATACAAACTTAAATTTAACAAATAACTATACATTTGAAGCTTGGGTAAACAGAAAAAATCCAACAATTTTTGGTAGAATTTTTGATAAATCAATTGTCAATTTGTTCGTACATACTAACAATAATCCAACTTATAAGGAAAACAGTATTGTTTTATCGATTACTACGGCAACTGGATCTTATGTTCTTAACACAGGTTTAAATTCAGTACAACTAAACAAATGGCATCATATCGCTTATACGGTAACTGCTGGTAATGTCTATACCATTTATATTGATGGTGTTGTTGCACCTTTTACTTTTACAGGAACTGCTGGTGCGGCTAATGCTAATGCTACTACTCCTGCTTACATTGGAGGTAATCCTACCGCAACACGTGGATTGGATGGTAGTATTGATGAGGTTCGTATATGGAATGTTGCTAAAACACAGGCTGAACTTGTTTCTAATGCTACTACCAAATACACTGGAACCGAACCAAATTTAATAGGGTACTATGCTTTTAATGAAGGCAATAAACAGTTTGCTTTTGACACGACAAACAATGACAATACTGGAGTTGTTGTAAATGCAGATACAGAAGGTATGGGTACAGGTAAGTTTTGGAATACTGCAGTGCTTTTGCAAAGTCTGGAGTTGAAAGACCAACTTTCATCTACCTATGATGCAGCTACTAAAACGTATACTATCCTTCTAAAAGACGGTATCGATATTAGAACTGCCATTCCTGTTTTTACAGTAGGAATGAATTCTATTGCTAAAATTGGTACGGTAACTCAAGTTAGTGGTGTTACGCAAAATAACTTTACAAATGCTGTAACATTTAGTGTAGAAGGAGTTGGATTCAACCAAGGTATTGTAGAAAACTATACGGTAAAGGTAGTATCAGGACTAAGTGATAAATCTAGTTTAGTAGCGTACGACTTTAAAGTAGCATCTAACCCTGGATTAGTGCAAGAAATCAATACGGCAATCGTTGGTGAGAATGCAAATGCAACTGCAGCTTTTGGTGTTAATGTTTCTAAGTTAAAGGCTACTTTTAGTATCTCTCCTGGAGCAGAACTTTTTATTGATGGTGTTAAACAAACATCAGGAGTAAGTGAAATTGACTATACTAATAGTGTTTTAGTAACGGTAGTTTCTGAAAACAAATTGTC
>NZ_JAQWTM010000122.1 GCF_029242675.1 Flavobacterium sp. | reverse complement strand
TCATTAATTTCGTTGGAAAAAAAGAATCAAGCGTTAGAGCGATTTGCTTACATAGCTGCGCACGATTTACGATCTCCTCTAGCTAACATATCCGGACTTACAGATTTATTTATCGATGGCCATAGCCAAAAAGTCGATGAGGAAGGCAAAGAGATCATTAATTTAATAAAAACATCTTCTGATACGTTAAAGGAGATGATTGATAATTTACTTGAATTCAGTAAATCTAACATTATTGAAAAAGAAAACAATACAACGATTAGCGTTGCCTTATTAATTGACGAAATCTCCGCCCTTTTTGCATTTCAAAATAACTGTACAATTACATTCAAAGCAAATGTTGATTTATTAAAAAGTAACAAATCAGCTATTGAACAAATATTGATCAACTTAATAAGCAATGCTATTAAGTATAATGACAAAGAAAATATTGAAATTGAAATTAATATAGAAGAACATACAAAGCAATATGTTATTAGTGTAGGTGATAACGGACCTGGGATTTTAGAAAAGCATCAGGTAGTTATTTTTGAAATTTTTGAGGTCATTGCTCCTGTAGATCGATTTGGTGCTAAAGGCAACGGTATAGGTCTTGCCACTGTAAAGAAACTAGTCGAGGCCTTGGGAGGCGCAATATCTGTTCAATCGCAATTTGGACAGGGAGCGAAATTTACATTTACAATGGCCCGTTAAATGTAAGCAAGATACTTTTTCTCTAATTTAGGTAATCAAAGTGGTAGCAAGTCACAATAATAAAATCCAAAATCATAGGCATTATTTGCATCTGTATCACAAGCGGTATTAGTTGCTGTAGTAGCAGGTTTTTCATATTTTCTGTACACGATTTCGCCTTTATCGAACATAAGGGGTTTAGAAAATAAAGGACCATCAAAAGTAAAAGTGTGAAATTCTCCATTTTCTCCACAAACATCTACATCCTCTGGTAGGTCATCAATAAAGCTTTGATCTATAATTCGACCCACGAAACTTTTATCGAGGTAGCGCTCATTACCGCAAACTACAATGGTTTTGAAACCTAAAACTATAAATTCCTGTATTAAGCTCATTGTTGGTATGTTCCATAAGGGAAACAGACCTTTAAATCCCATTATTTCTAGTTTTTCTTCTCGGTACTTTCGTAAATCTTCTAAAAAAATATCTCCAAAAATAGACAGTGTGATTCCTTGTTCTTTCAGCTTTGTTAAGGTATTCTTCATTACGTTTTCATACGCTTCCATTGTGGGCATTTCGGGAAGGTACATGATCTCGAGCGGGATTCCAATGCTCGCGGCTTGTGCTTGTAGTAAATCAACTCTTAGGCCGTGCATGGATACGCGCTGGTGCTGCGTGTTTACACTAGTCAACAAACAACTTATTTCGAAATTTGGGTCTTGTAGAACTTTATAAAGTGCTAGGGCTGAATCTTTGCCGCTACTCCAGTTAAATAATGCTTTTGTTTTCAAACCTAGTTTTTATATTGATTGCTGGGTAAACTTACAAAATATCTTCTATTTGACTTAGAAAGGACGTAACTTTGATTTTTAATCTTTTTATATGAAATACCTTTTTTTCTTCCTAAGTACTTTTGCTTTTGCGCAACAAACTAATTTTGTTGATTTTACATCCGTTACTGCTCAAATTGAATTAAATGCGAAGGAGAAATCGGTTAAAGGCCAAGCCAAATACTTTTTGAAGGTTTTAAAACCCATTGATACTATTGTTATTGATGCTCAAAAAATGAACTTTTCAGCAGTTAAATTAAACGGATTGGCTGTAAATTATATCAATACAGGTAAGCAAATCAAGCTTGTTTCTCCATTTGGTAAAGGAAAAAACACAATAGAGTTGGAATATGCTACACAACCCAAACAAGCGCTTTATTTTGTAGGATCAGAGGAAACGAATGATTTCCAAATTTGGACTCAAGGGCAAGGCAGATATACTAGTAATTGGTTTCCAAGTTTTGATGACGTCAATGAAAAAATGGTTTTTAATTTGTCAATTTCTTTTGATTCTAATTACCAAGTCATCGCTAACGGAGAGCTCAGTAGTAAGCAAGCACAAGGTGCAACTACAACTTGGGCATTTAAAATGAAACGTCCTGTGAGTTCGTATTTACTAATGGTAGCTGTAGGGAAATACAATAGTCATAATCTAGAATCCAAGTCGGGCATTCCTTTGGAATTGTACATTGAACAAAATGACGAGAAAAATTTCAATTCGAGCTACCGAAATTCGGTTCAAATTTTTGATTTTTTAGAGAAAGAAATCGGATTTAAATACCCTTGGAAGGTGTATAAACAAGTACCTGTTCGCGACTTTTTATATGCAGGCATGGAAAATACTTCGGCCACAATTTTCGCAAGGCGCTATATTGTTGATACTATAGGTTTTCAAGATCGTTCATACACTAATGTTGATGCTCACGAGCTAGCGCATCAATGGTTTGGTGATTTAATTACTGCTAAAAGCGGAAAACACCATTGGCTCCAAGAAGGATTTGCAACCTACTATGCTCTACTTGCAGAGCGAGAAATAAAAGGGGATGATTATTTTTATGCTAAGCTGCACGAAACGGCCCAACAAATAAAATATGCTTCAAGAACGGATAGTATTCCTATTTTGAACGAAAAAGCGAGTTCATTGAGCTTCTATCAAAAAGGATCTTGGGCTTTATTTGTGCTTCACGAAACTTTAGGAGATAAAATTTTCAAGAAAGCAGTCAAAAATTACCTTAAAAAGTATGCTTTTAAGAATGTGGAAACGCAAGATTTTTTCAATGAAATCCATAAAATTTCTAATTTCGATACTACTAATTTTAGTAAAATATGGTTGGAGTCCCCCGTTTTTAACACCGAACAGGCTAATGGCTTGCTACTTAAAAATAAAAGTATGCAGCTGCTGTTTGAAGTAGATAAAATGAAAAAAGTCTTGATTGGTGAGAAAAGTCAATTTTTTGCTAACGTATTACAATCGGATGCCGCTACTTATGTAAAAGTTGCTGTGGTCAACCAGCTACGGACTGAAAATTTCGAGAATAAAAAAGAGTTGTTGCAATTAGCCCTAGCAACTAATGATGTTGAGGTGCGAATGGCTGTGGCTGCATCCTTGCCTAAAATACCGACAGACTTTCGACCTTATTATGAAAGTTTACTACTGGATCATTCCTATGAAACACTGGAAATAGCATTGTTTAATTTATGGAACAACTTCCCAGAACATCGGGTTGCTTATTTAGAGCAAACCAAAGATTGGATTGGTTTTAATGATTATAATTTGAGGACTCTTTGGTTGTCTCTAGCATTGTCAACTAATAGTTATTCGGTCGACAAAACCGTACTCATAAAAGAGCTTACGCATTATTCCTCTCCTAATTTTGAAGCGATAACCAGGCAAAATGCTTTAGAGAAATTAGTTAACTTTCAATTGTTAAGTGATGAGGTACTCGTCAATCTCGTTAAAGCAACTACACATCATATGTGGCAATTTTCTAAATTTGGCAGAGACACGATCAGACGTTTATTTAAAAAAGAGGAAATGCGCGCATCATTTGAACGACTATTACCGCAATTATCTGATTTAGAACAAGTGCAGCTAAAACGATTATTAGCTGAATAATAGTTTAGAATAATTCGCTTACTTCATTTTTAATAAAAGAAAGTGCAGCACTACTTGGAGCTGTTTTATCCAATAAATCGGTAATGATAAGTTCTCGTAAACTATTGGCATCAGTAACCTTCTCATTTTTTGCAGCCAAGCGAATCATTTGAATTGTTGCATTTTTAGCAGTTAAAACAATGGCCCAGCATTGCTCAGTAACATAAATTTGCTGAGTGAGGTTATGCTCCATCTCCTGTTCAATTTGAGCAATTATAAAATTTTGATAATCATATTTGTCATTAGATACTGGATTAACACGGCTTACTAATTGCGAAGGATTAATGCGTTCCATCAACAGAGTTAAGCGTTCGTAGGCCTGTAATCGAAGCGGGAGTGCCGTTTTTTGATTGTCTTTTTGGATCAACCAGCGACGCATGTTTTGTTGGTCTTTAAAATACGAGTTAAAAAGGGAATAAGCTACTAAACCTGTAATTACGGCTGGTAAAGTGTAGGCAAGAATTTCAACAAAAAGTGTAGTGTTCATCTTTATAAATTTTGAAAAACAAAAATATACTTTTTGCTTTTATTTCAAGCTTAATTTTGATTGAATAAATAAATAGAATAGTATTTTTACCGAAGTAGAGCGGAATGTAGAAGATTCATGATTCTGCCATATTTCTTGAAATTATTTTACTTTAAAATGGAAACATATATCATTGTTTTGCTTTGTGTA
>NZ_JAQWTM010000108.1 GCF_029242675.1 Flavobacterium sp. | reverse complement strand
GTGTTCCAAGAGCAAGTTTAGTGGTTGTTGCTGCTACTTGTGGTATGTTTGATATTCCAATCGAAGGTATTGCATTAATATTACCAATTGACCACTTTTGTGATATGTTTAGAAGCGCAACTAATGTTTTAGGGAATGCACTAGCTACATCTGTAGTAGGACAATGGGAAGGTGATAGTGACCTTGAAATTGAACCTGCTGAATAAATAAGTAATTTACCGTAATAACAAAAAACCTCTTTTAAATCATTTAAAAGAGGTTTTTTGTTACTATTTATATTTGTTAATTAACAGAGAATCCTTTCTCCTCTAGTTTTTCAATTACTTTTTTTCCTACTGCCATTCCCCATTGTTGTCCCGTAATCATTGACTCCTTCGTTATCAATGGATTTACGCTAATTGTTTTTTGTCCAACGGGTGATTTGTAAAAAAGGATTAGTTGTTCTATATCGTGCTCTGTATAATATTTGTCATAAATAGGAATCATTAAGTTTACAATATCATCTGCTTTTACCTCGTTTTTAAAATCTTCCCAAAACTGCTGGTTGACCTTGGAGTAGGTGCTTTTAAAGTTAGTCATCATTTGATTCATAACCTGAATACCTAATTTACCAGCTCCAGTTAATTCTAACATCTGCTTTATTTTTTCTTGCTTTCCGCTTGTCTGTGCATTTACAAAAACTGTGGTCAAACAAAAGCTTAATACTACAATTGTTTTCTTCATCATAAGTGGGAGGTTTTTAAAGGTTAGGTATTAATTTAAATCAAAAATATACTTTTAAATATTGAGTTGTTTTATAAATGAAAAAAAAGCGCTCCTAATTAGGAGCGCTTTTGGGTATAATAAATAAGAAATTATTTTTTCTCAATCCATAATCTTGCATTTACAAAAGCTTCATGCCAAGGCGAAACCTCGTCATTGCGATCCTGTGGGTAATGAGCCCAGTTCCATTGGAAAGTAGAGCGCTCTATATGCGGCATCATTACTAAATGGCGTCCCGTCGTATCACACAACATGGCTGTATTAAAGTCGGAACCATTAGGGTTTGCAGGATAGTGTTCGTACCCATATTTAGCCACAATGTTGTAATTTTCCTCGCCCATTGGTAAGTTGAATTTTCCTTCTCCATGCGAAACCCATACCCCTAAAGTACTTCCGGCTAAAGAGGATAACATTACTGATTTGTTCTCTTGAACAGTCACTGATGTGAAAATACTTTCGTGTTTATTACTTGTATTATGAAGCATTTTTCCGTGCACTTCGTGCTCTGGATTAATCACTTCTAACTCCATGAACAGTTGGCAACCATTACAAATACCCACAGATAACGTATCTTCTCTTTTAAAGAAGTTTTTTAAAGCAGTGTTTGCTTTTTCGTTGTATTTAAAAGCGCCAGCCCAACCTTTAGCAGAACCTAAAACATCTGAGTTAGAGAAACCTCCAACAGCTCCAATAAACTGAATATCTTCTAATGTCTCACGACCTGAAATCAAGTCGGTCATGTGCACATCTTTCACATCAAAACCAGCTAAGTACATAGCATTAGCCATTTCCCGTTCAGAATTACTTCCTTTTTCACGAATAATTGCAGCTTTTGGTCTTGCAACTCCAGTAGGTATAACTGGTTTTTTCCCAGTAAAATGAGCAGGAAATGTATAAGTTAACGGTTGGTTTTTATAATTGTCAAAACGAGCTTGTGCTGTACCGTTTTTAGATTGTTTTTGATCTAATAAAAAGGAAGTTTTGAACCAAATGTCCCTGTATGTTGGGATGTCTAAAGTCCAAGTTCCTATATCTAATGTGTTGTTTGCTGTTACAACACCAATTTTAAAGAATTCAATGTTGTTCTGATTCAATTTGTTTTCTAATTTAGCATCATCTTTAGCTTGTATAACAAGTCCAATGTTTTCAGCAAACATAATTTTGACAATGTCTTTTTCTTCAAAAACAGATAAATCTATTGCAG
>NZ_JAQWTM010000099.1 GCF_029242675.1 Flavobacterium sp. | reverse complement strand
CATGTCATTAAGATCTGAAATATTCAAGCCATACCTCGCTATTTTAGAACGATCATACTTCACAGTCATTTGCGGTAGGCCTTCGGTTTTTTCGATAATAATATCCGAAGCTCCTTCTACTTTTGCAATCGCTCTCTTGATTTCGTTGGCTTTTCGAGCCAAAACATTTAGATCTTCACCAAAAATCTTCACTGCCACATCAGAGCGTGTACCAGATATTAATTCGTTAAAACGCATCTCAATCGGTTGTGTAAATTCAATTTCCATGTTCGGAATTTGCTTTTCTATTGCTGCTTTAATTTTATCGGCTAGTTCATCCTTTGTAGCTGCAGAAACCCATTCTGATTTTGGTTTTAGCTTTACAATGACATCACTTTCCTCCATACTCATAGGATCTGTAGGGACTTCGGCAGCACCAATACGGCTTACTACTTGTTCCACTTCTGGAAAATTCTTGAGTACTATTTTCTCAATTTTTGTTGTTGTAGCAATTGTTTTTGTCAAAGTAGTTCCTGTTTTAAGAACGGGTTGAATTACAAAATCGCCTTCGTCAAGTGTGGGGATAAACTCGCCTCCCATGGTTATAAATAGGGTAATTGCTACCACTAGTAAAGCACCCGCACCGTACAACACTTTTTTAGTATTGATTAACGCCCAAGTAATAATAGGCAAATACCATGAATTTAACTTACGGATCAATCGGCTAGAGATAGATTTTGAGTTTTCGATTGTTGGTTTCAAAAATAAGGAAGAAACGACCGGAACATAGGTGAAGCAAAAAATCATGGCTCCTACTAAGGCAAAACTAAAAGTCATTGCCATAGGTTTAAACATTTTCCCTTCGATTCCTGTCAATGAAAGAATCGGGATAAAAACAATGAGTATAATCAATTGCCCAAATATAGCCGAATTCATCATTTTTGAGGCGCTATTGTATGTAATTTGGTCGATCTCGAGTCGCCTGTCTTCTTTCGAAAGTGGTCCTAATTGCGCCGATTTACTGGCTATCTGAAAAGCAATAAATTCGACTATAATCACCGCACCGTCAATTATAATTCCGAAATCAATTGCACCCAAACTCATCAAATTGGCATCAATTCCAAAAATATTCATCAAGGAAATAGCAAATAATAAACACAAAGGGATCACAGAAGCAACTACCAATCCAGAGCGCCAATTTCCTAACAATAAAACCACTACAAAAATCACAATCAAGCAACCTAAAATTAGATTTTCGGCAACAGTTGCAGTTGTTTTTCCAACCAATTCACTACGTTCCAGGAATCCATTGATGTAAACGCCTTCCGGCAAAGATTTCTCAATTAAAGCGATTCTAGCTTTTACATCATTGATTACTTGTTTTGAATTGGCTCCTTTCAGCATCATTACTTGCCCTAATACCTTCTCACCTTCTCCATTTCCTGTGATGGCTCCAAAACGATTAGCACTACCAAAACGGACTTCGGCAACATCTTTTATGTAAATAGGAAAACCATTATTGCTTGAAACGACTATTTTCTCAATGTCTTCTAAGTTATTTACTTTACCCTCGGCACGAATAAAATAACTTTGATTTACTTTTTCGATATACGCACCACCAGCGATACTATTGTTTTTTTCTAATGCAGTAAAAACATCTGTTGTAGCGATATTCATGGCCTTTAATTGCGATGGATTGATGGCTATTTCGTATTGCTTTAAATAACCTCCCCAGGTATTGATCTCAACCACCCCTTTGATTCCTGATAATTGTCTTTTTACCACCCAGTCTTGGATAGTTCTTAAATCGGTAACGGAATAATTATTTTTAAATTCGGATTTTACTTCTACCGTATATTGATAAATCTCTCCAAGACCAGTAGTTATAGGTCCCATGGTAGGAGAACCAAAGCCAGCGGGGATTTTCTCAGAGGCTGATTTGATTTTTTCGGCAATTAATTGTCTTGGTAAGTAGGTTCCTAAATCATCCTCAAAAACAATAGTAACAACAGATAATCCAAATTTTGAAATAGAACGAATTTCTTTCACTCCAGGCAAATTGGCCATTTCAATTTCGACAGGATACGTAATGTATTGTTCGATATCTTGGGTAGAAAGGTTCCCAGAGGTGGTGATTACCTGAACTTGATTATTCGTAACGTCAGGTACAGCGCCAATGGAAATTTGAAAAATAGAATAAACTCCGAATCCAAATATTCCTAAGGTAAACAGCAATACGATGAGTTTGTTTTTAAGGCTAAAAGCAATAATTTTTTCTAACATAAACGTTGTTTTTTTGATATTCAAAAGTAAATCATTTGCATGCCTTTTCTCTTAAGAACGCCTTAAGGTATGATTAAAGAAAGCTTAGGATAACCTTTGTCCCTGCTCCTTCTTGGCTTTGTATATTTACTTTAATCTGAAGAATTTCCGCCAATCTATTAACGATAGACAATCCTAAACCTGTTCCTTTAATTTCAGGATGTTCCGATGATTTGGAACGATAAAATTGGTTGAATATCAGTTTTAGATCTTCTGCAGGAATTCCAATACCGGTATCCGAAATATGACATTCTACCACCGATTCCTTTTCGATTAATGAAATAGTGATAGCGGAGTTTGGATTAGAATATTTGATTGCATTTGATAAGATATTAGAAAGAATAATCGAAAGCAAATAATGATCGCTCTTGCAATAATATTCTTTGCGAAATGAACTGATTACAGAGATGTGCTTTGAATCAATTGCATTTGAAAACCGACTTAGCCCCTCAGCAATAACCGAGTTCAAGCTTATATTTTCGATCACTACGGACTGATTTTGGTTTTCAAATCGTGCTAAAAGTAACAATTGATCTACGAGTTGATTCAATCGATCCACTTCGGTAACACAATAGTGAATCTTTTCATGGTACTCATCGGTCGTGCGTGGCTTTCTCAAGAGCACTTCTAAAGTTCCTTTTATAACTGTTAAAGGAGTCCGCAACTCGTGCGAGGCATCAGAGGTGAATTTTTTTTCTCTTTCAACTGCCGTTTCTATTCGGTCTAATAAACTATTTATTGTTTGTGAAAGAACATACAGTTCGTCTCTTTTTTGTGGCAACAGAATTCGAGAGCTAAGATTGTCCTTAGTAATTCTGTTTGAAGTTGCTATAATAGTACTTATGGGAATAATACTTCTACCAGCAATAAAACGCGCAATTAAAAATAGAATTAATAATATCAAGGGATAGGCGACGATTAATATCTCTAATAAATTTTGCAAAACCATTGTTGCATCCTCTAAAGACATAGCAATCATTAAATAACCGATCGTATGCTTATTGGAAATAATAGGAACTTGGATCTGTCTAATTTTATTGGAAGACAAACTGGTGTCAAATAAAGTATTGTTTTCGACCTCAGGATGGAATGCCAACACTTCATTTTTTAGATTAGGCGATTTCTCCAACACACGGTTTTTATTGCCTAAAAACTGCACAAATACCGGGTTTACATCAACGGTATTGTGTTCTCGCTCCTTCCACTCTTCCATATGAATCAAAAAAAAGGCATCTCCTTTAATCTCAATTTCATTTAAGTGATTTTTTACTTCCTTACCAATATCGTTATTTACATGATTGTAAACACTAAAACGGACAATAGAATAAATAGCAAAAAATACCACAAAGATCAACAATGCCGTGGTGACGATGTAATGAAACGCTATTCTGTTTTTAAATGAAAATTGTTGCATCTTTATTTTTAATCATTAGCAATATAGCCTACTCCTCTAATTGTCTTAATATAATCTTGATCAATTTTGAGGTTTAATTTTTTCCGAATAGCATTAATAAAAACATCAATTACCCCCGTATCGTATTCAAAATGAATATCCCAAACCTGTTCGATAATCTGGTTTCGAGTACATACTTTCCCTTTGTTTTGTACTAAATAAGTTAAAAGTTCCAATTCGCGATGCGTAAGCGAAACGGGAATTTCATTTGCTAAAACAAGATGTTGATCTAAATCAATTACAATATGACCTAAAGAAAGTACTTGAGAACCAGTTGTTTTTCTAAAATGTACTTTTATACGTTCTAGCAATTCTTCAAAACTGAAAGGCTTTTTAATGTAATCATTCGCGCCTGCTTTTAATCCTTCAACGGTTTCCTGTATTGTATCTTTGGCAGTTAAAAACAAAATAGGGGTGTTCATATCACTATTTCTAATTGCCTTGCACAATTCTAAACCTGTCATTTTGGGTAGCATCCAATCTAATAAAATCAAATCATAGGTGTTGCTTTTAAACAATTCAAAACCTTGTAGTCCATCAACTGCAGTGCTCACCCGATAGCCTTCTTCCTCCAGACCTTGTTTTAGGAATTGGATTATTCCAAGTTCGTCTTCTACGATTAAAATATGCATAGTATTCCAAATTTTGTGTGCTTCTTATGTAAAACCAAAAGGAAGCTATTGAGCAATAATCCAGTTCACTAACGGCTCTGATTCCAATATCAAATTAAGGATATTAATTCATAGCCAAAAGTTTTTAAAAAAGACTAAAATTGATGCTATTGTCATGCCTTAAAAATTATTGATTAGCTCTAAAAAGTTCGTACGTTTTCAAAAAATAAAAAACTTCAAATACTTTTTTATTTAGCAACCGAAAGTACAATCGATCTGACCTACTTAAACGAATTGCAAGCCATTTTCTTCCAAAGATAACATCTTTATAAAACTCACAGCAGTACCAAATTTACATTTTAAGTAAAACTTAAGAAAGCAATATTCACACCTTTCGGCTGATGCTGTACTATTTTGAGTACTTTTGCCGAAAAAATAAATAAATGTCGTTTCTTAAAAAATTTGCTCCTTTTTACAATCTTGCTGCATTTTATATCGCGGTTAGCGTAGTACTCCGAATTGTTTTGCTTTATCATCCTATAACTCAGTCCACATTTACTGCCGTAGATACTTTAAAAATATTCGTTTTAGGACTAGCATCTGACTTCTTTGTTTTTGCTTTAGCGAGTGGTTTTTTATGGTTATACCTTATTTTTATTTCCAATAAAAAATATCATAAACCCTACGGATACATCATTTTAGGGTTAATGATTAGTCTTTTTATCTATATTGCTTCGGGGCAATCGATACTGTCGGAATATGGAGGAGCATTACCTGAAATTGGTTTGGCTTTTGTTGGTCTAAAAACAATTCTGTTTGGCTTATTGCTTTTTTTACCCAAACAACGTGCTAAAATCCGATTTTGGCTATTCAGCTTTGTACTGTTTTTATATGTTGTTTTAATATTGCAAAATGCCATCAGTGAATACTTTTTCTGGAATGAATTTGGAGTAAAATATAATTTTATTGCTGTTAATTATTTAGTTTATACTAACGAAGTTATTGGCAATATTATGGAGTCCTATCCCGTAATTCCATTATTTAGCGGTCTCTTTTTTATTGCAGGTTGCGTCACCCTACTGCTTTTAAAAATCTCGAAGGACTATATCGTTTCTATTCCCACATTATCAGAAAAAATCAAACTCACATTGATTTATTTTACTCTACTTGCCATTTCCTTTTTTGCCATTCCTTCTTTAGCTCGCACAGAGAACTCTCAAAATAAATTTACAAATGAGCTACAATCAAACGGAATGTATCGCTTTTACCTAGCCTTTGTGAATAGTGAGTTGGACTACTTTAAATTTTACAAAACACTTCCTACCAATGAAGCGTACGCTATATTAGCGACTCAAATTCCAGGTATACAAGATCACTCTAGCTCAAGACTTATTGAAGATCTAGCTACTGAAAATCATAAGAATGTTGTGCTCATAACTATTGAGAGTTACAGTGCTGATTTTATGAAAGCCTATGGAAATGACCAAAACATAACTCCGTTTTTAGATCAATTAGCAAAAGAAAGTTTACTGTTTACTAATTGTTACGCATCAGGAAACAGAACCGTTCGTGGGCTTGAAGCGGTAACTTTATCTTTACCTCCTACTGCTGGAGAGAGCGTGGTGAAAAGAAAAGACAACAAAAACAAATTCTCAACAGGAAGCGTTTTTGCTCAAAAAGGATATGCTGTCAATTATTTATACGGTGGTGATTCCTTCTTTGATAACATGGAAGATTTTTTTACAGGAAATGGATATAAAATTATCGATAAGAAATCTTTTAAACCTAATGAAATCACTTTTTCGAATGTATGGGGTGTTTGCGATGAAGACATGGCTGACAAAGCCATAAAAGTTATGAATGAGCAAGCCTTAGCGGCTAAACCTTTTTTCAATCATTGGATGACTGTTAGTAACCACAGACCTTTTACATATCCTAATGACAAAATTGATATTCCTGGGGATGCCAAGTCAAGAGAAGGTGGAGTAAAATATACTGATTATGCCTTAAATAAGTTTTTTACAATGGCCAAAAAACAGCCATGGTTTAAAAACACTGTTTTTGTGATTATTGCTGACCATTGTGCTTCAAGTGCGGGAAAAACGGACTTACCAATCGATAAATACCGAATTCCTGCTATGATCTATAGTCCGGGTTATGTGACGGCAGGTCGATATACAAATTTAGTCTCTCAAATTGATATTATGCCAACCCTTTTTGGACTGCTTCACTTCCAGTACCAATCGAAATTTTTTGGTCAAGATGTAATGAAGGAGGATTACAAACCAAGAGCCTTTATTGCCACTTATCAAGATCTTGGTATGATTAAGGACAATGTTTTAACGATCCTATCACCAAAACAGCAAGTAAAACAATTTGAACTAACCTTAAAACCAAAAGAAGGAATCGAGGCTGATTTTCAAGCGTATTACGATCAAAAACAATTGCAATCACCAAGACCTGATTTGATTAAAGAAACAATAGCTTATTATCAAACAGCCTCGGATGTATTGAAGCAAAAAAATTACCAAAAGAAGTAAAAACAAAAAGCCTGTGAAATCAATCACAGGCTTGTTTATTTTAAATAAAAAACTAGATCTTATTCAGCGTCTTTATCATCAGCTACTCCAAAAATATCACCTTTTTGAAATAATCTAGCATCCTTTTTCAACAGTTTAGTATTACGTACTGTAAGCGCTTTTGCATCCAAACTACTTAGGTCTGGTTTTCCAGCATTTACCCAAGCTGTATACCAAAAACTAGCGGTTGCCGTGACTGCTTTTTTCATTTGGCTTTCTACCATTCCATCAAGTGCGGTGTGCAATTTTGCAGCATACTCGTCATTGTATCGTGCACTGTTGTATTTATTTTTAATTACATTTCCTTCCGCATCAGTAACATAAATTTGTGCAGGTTGTAAACTAGTTCTTAAACCTTTGTCAGCTGTTAATAAAGTAGGAACTAGACTGTGTGTATCATTAATCATATCCCATATTGCTTGATCCACATCTTTGTAATAAGTAGCTGGAGCAACATTAAACTTATAATTCTTTACAAACAATTCTGGCAATCTACTTTCCCATAAACTGTGGATACCTTTTTGATCTGATAATTGTCCGTCATGATTGTCAGATGTATGCAATGGCATGTGCGCATCTCCAATATAATGTCCTAAATCAGCTGCAATAAATAAAATTTCGTTTTTGCGTTTTTCCTTGAATGCAGTAGTTAACTTCTCCATCATTTCTTGGATGTACCATGGTAAAGTCCCGTTTTTCGACAAGAACTTTTCATCGTATTTCTTTTTAGCTTCTGTCATGTTTTTAGGAAAACTAGCAACATCACCAAAGTTTTCCATGTCGAAATAATGCCTTGGAGCTTCGTTTTTATCTGCTATCACGTATTTACGTAAATCAGGCACCGTTGATTCTTGTGTGATAAAATCAATATGGTTGTAAAAAAATACTATCAAAGGCTTAGGTAATGCCATCACAGCCGCTTTATTGATGCGTTCATGACCAACAATACCCCATGATAATGTTAGGAATCCTATTGCAATAGCAACAGTCATGATTCCTAGAGATTTAATTTTTTTGGTTTTCATTCTTTTCTTTTTTTTGAGCTACAAATGTATTTTTTTTAAATACATTTCAAAGAAAATAAATTTAAGATTGTGTTAATTTAACAATTGTCAATCTAAGTCAACAGTAAGCCACTTCAAAAGCAACTACAACAAGCCATTGTACTTACGAACAAACCATTCCGTTGCTAAAAAAATAGAGATTAATATCAGCAACCAATACCAATCAATAAGAGGAGATCGTGTTGTGTTACTTTTTTGTACTGCTTTGTAATTTTGATCTTGTACCAAGGATTCAATCAGTTGATCCATTTGATTTGGAAAATAAAGTTTTCCCTTCGTAAGCGTAGCTAATTGGTTGAGCTTGTCCTTATCTGGATTCACGAACTGCTGCTCAATATCAAAGTCTAAGATTTCAAACGAACTAGAGTAAGTGGTCTTGCTATTTAATTCAGTCACTTTAAAACTATAATTTCCTGCTTCTAATCCGTCTAAATTAACCTTGTAACTGTTACTCCCTTTTAGTAAATCATAGGTGGTAACTTTCTTTGTTTTTGAATTGACAACTGCAATTGTTAAACGTGCTTTTTCATCAAATTCATAATTCTTATTAAAATACTGTGCCGTAATCTCGATCGCTTCGCCACTATTGTAAAAACTTTCATGGTTGACTACTAGCGACTTTTTGGATCCGTTGGAAGCTAAATACTGAATAATCTTATCTATAAAAATATCGTATTTATCATAAGACTGTTCATCAATATGACTCTGCAAACGCCATTTCCAACTATTTTCACCAAACAAGTAAGCTGTCCGTTTACCTTGAACATCGCTAAAACTCAATAAGGAAGCTCCGGTATCCAAATTCCTGATTTTAGAAGAAAGTAAGACACTTGCCGTATTGTTGGCCTGAATTTTACCATAGGCATTTTGCAATGGTGGAAAATTTTCGAAACCTATATTATCTGCTGCAAATAAATTAAACTGATCCTCAAATTTGGGCAAATAATCTTCTTTTTGAGAACTCATTTTAAAAACAAAACTAGTTTGAATCTGATTTAAAAAATCAAAATCAGTATGCGTTCCTGTTATGATAAAAGTATTTAATCCTGCTCCTTTATTTAAATCTAAAACCGACTTAAAGGCTGTGGTGGGTTGATATAAAATCAAGATTCCGTAATCCTGTAATGACTTCACATCTTGTGGCTTAAGTATACTCACTTTGCGCTGCGCATTAGACTCAATTGAACGTTTGATTGCAC
>NZ_JAQWTM010000096.1 GCF_029242675.1 Flavobacterium sp. | reverse complement strand
CTGCAATCCCTTTGCTAGTTAACATTAATACTAACAACATAGTCATTTGGGTTCCTAAATCTAATTCGATACCGTAGGCTTGAGCGATAAAAATACTGGCAAATGTCATGTACATCATACTCCCATCTAAGTTAAAAGAATATCCTAGTGGTAACATGAACGAAACAATTTTATCTTTTACTCCAAAACGCTCTAATTCTTCCGTTAATTTTGGAAAAACGGCTTCACTACTCGTAGTACCAAATGCAATGATTAAAGGACTCACAATACGTTTCAATAAAACGGTCATTCTACTTTTTAAGAATAAAAAACCAACTGCTATTAAAAACACCCATAAAGTTCCAATTCCAATTAAAAAAGATCCAAAGAATTTAAAGTAGGTAATTGCTAATTCTTGAAAATCCCTAACAGCAAATACTCCTGCAATAGCTCCAAAAACTCCAATTGGTGCAAAATTCATCACGTAGTTTACCATTTTTAAAATGATATGAGATGATTTATCCAATGCATTAATTACTGGTTTAACATGATCCCCAATTGAGGCCGCTGCTAATCCAAAAAAGATAGAGAACACCACGATTTGCAGAATTTCATTTGTAGACATTGCTTCAAAAATACTTTTGGGAACAATATGTTCTATGAAATTATTGAAGTTAATATTTTGCGTTTTATCAGTCACTTCTGCTACCGAATTAGCATCAACATTTGATAAATTTAAACCTACTCCAGGCTCTAAAATATTAACATAAAATAATCCGATTAATAGTGAGATTAATGACGCAGTAAAGAACCATCCCAAAGCTTTTCCTCCAATACGACCAACTGCACTTACATTTCCAAGTTTAGCGATTCCTACTACCAAAGTTGTGAAAACTAAGGGAGAAATAATCATTTGGACTAAACGGATAAAAACAGTTGCTAAAATTTTAATTTTTGAGCTAAACTCCAATGCAGCTTCTTCTGATATTGTATTGTGAAGGACGATACCTAAAGCAGCTCCTAATATCATCGCAATTAGTATTTGCGTGGTTAGATTTGCTAAAATTGATGGTTTTTTTGTTTCTGTAGAATTCATTTATTTTTTATTAGTTAGGTGGAAATATTTCTAAATTACTGTTTTGCCAATATTTTATAAGAATATGACTTTACCCTTAGGTTGTATTTTAATATGTTTTATTGATCAAATAAAAATCAGCTAAAACAATAGCTGCCATCGCCTCAACGATAGGTACTGCTCTTGGAACAACACATGGGTCGTGACGACCTTTACCTGTCATCTCAGTAATATTTCCTTGATTATCTAAAGACTCTTGCTTTTGCATGATAGTGGCCACTGGCTTGAATGCTACATTAAAATAAATGTCCATTCCATTGCTTATACCTCCCTGAATACCGCCTGACAAATTGGTTCGAGTAGTTCCATCTGAATTGTAAAGATCATTATGTTGACTTCCTTTCATTTTAGAGCCCTCAAAACCACTACCGTACTCAAACCCTTTCACAGCGTTAATAGATAGCATGGCTTTTCCTAATTCAGCATGTAATTTATCAAAAACAGGTTCCCCTAGTCCTACAGGTACATTTTGAATAACGCATGTTACCATACCTCCTACTGTATCTCCTTGTTTTCTAATTTCGCGAATATAATCTTCCATTTTAGCTGCCATTTCAATGTCCGGACAGCGAACGGGATTACTTTCGATTAAATTAAAATCAAGCTCATGGTAGGACTTATCTAAAGATAGATCTCCAACAGCAGAGACAAAGGCATGAATTTTTATTTTAGGCAGCATTTGCTTCGCTATAGCACCAGCCACTACGCGACTAGCTGTTTCACGAGCTGAGCTGCGACCACCACCGCGATAATCTCTAAACCCATACTTTTGATCATAAACATAATCAGCGTGACTGGGTCTGTAATTGTCTTTGATGTGTGAATAATCATCCGACTTTTGATTGGTATTGGGAATGATGAAGCCAATTGGGGTTCCCGTAGTTTTACCTTCGAAAATTCCTGATAAAAATTGTACTGCATCCGGTTCTTTACGTTGCGTAACTATCGCTGATTGTCCTGGTTTCCTTCTAGACATTTCAAATTCGATGGCTTCTAAATCAAGTACTATTCCCGAAGGGCAACCATCTATTATTCCGCCTAATGCTTCGCCATGAGATTCACCAAAAGTGGTTATTTTATATAATGTTCCGTAGCTATTTCCCGCCATTATTTTCTGTTTTGAACAAATGTACTATTTTAGTTGAAAGTTAAAAAACTTATAGTTTAGAAGTTTGAAAAACCAATAGCAAATTAGGACAAAAAAGAGTGTATTTATACTTTTTCTTAACTTTTAAAAGTATTTCAGTTAACAATAGTGGTTTTAATTTGTAAAACTTCAAATTAAATCAAATTGAAAAAAAGAAAAGTAGAACTAGTAGTCCTATCCGATGTGCATTTAGGAACCTATGGTAGTCATGCAGAAGAGCTTTATAATTATCTTTCTTCTATAAAACCTAAAGTTTTAGTACTGAATGGCGATATTGTTGATATTTGGCAATTTAGAAAATCATATTTCCCAAAAAGCCACTTAAAAGTGATTCAGAAAATAATTAGCATGGCCTCCAAAGGTACCACCGTACATTATATAACTGGCAATCACGATGAGATGCTTCGAAAATTTTCAGATACTTTCATGGGGAACTTTTCAGTAATTGATAAACTCGTATTGGAAATAGATGACAAGAGGGCTTGGATTTTTCATGGTGATGTATTTGATGCTAGCGTTAATCATGCTAAATGGATCGCCAAACTAGGAGGAAAAGGATATGACTACCTTATCATATGCAATCGATTTGTAAATTGGTGTCTCAAAAAAATTGGACGAGAACCTTACTCCTTTTCAAAAAAGATAAAGGCGAGTGTAAAAAAAGCAGTAAAACACATTTCTGATTTTGAACAAACAGCTACCGATTTAGCTATTGAAAATAAATATGACTTCGTTATATGCGGTCATATCCATGAACCCAAAATCGTTAAGAGAGAAAATAAAGAGGGTAGCACAACCTATCTAAACTCTGGAGATTGGGTAGAAAATTTAACTGCACTTGAATACAATAAAAAAAGATGGAAACTTTATAAGTACGAAGAATCCAATTTTCATGAAGATGAAAATCTATTTGAAATGGAGCATCAGATTGGCAAACAACTGTTTAACAGCACAATTTAATACTGCTTAAGTTGCAGTTAAATTTCAGCAAAAAAGTTAAAAATGCAAATTATATAACATTTCAAAATAATTTCATAATTCCAGGACTTTACAATGACCGTATCTTTGTTAAAACAAAAATCAAAATATGAAAAAGATTATTTTATCAGCTTTTATGCTACTAGGTTTAGCATTTAGCACACAGGCACAAACTATATCTAAAAATGCATTAGGACTTCGTTTAGGAGACAGTGGTGGATTTGGTACTGAAATCACTTACCAAAGAGGTTTAGGAGACAACAACCGTCTTGAACTAGATTTGGGATTACGAAATAGAAAAAACTATAAAAATGGTGCTTATGATGATAATGCATTTAAATTAGCAGGTTTATACCAATGGGTTTGGAACATCGATGGTGGTTTCAATTGGTATGCTGGTGTAGGTGGTGGAGTTGGTAGTTACAATAGAGATTACTATGATAATAGAAATTACAACAGTAATACTTTTGCTTTTGCTGCAGGAGATATAGGTATCGAATACAATTTTGATATTCCATTGTTAATCTCTTTAGATTTCAGACCTGAGTTTGGAGGAAATGGATATTATGAA
>NZ_JAQWTM010000083.1 GCF_029242675.1 Flavobacterium sp. | reverse complement strand
GCAAAATGACAACCCATTATCTTTGTTTAGAATAGTTAATGGAACGATTACAAATGATAAAATAGAATAATTACATACCAGCGGCTTGATCAAATTGTGTAATTTTAAAGACTACATCTAATCCTCAAGATATAGAATTTTGAATATATAATCGTTTAAACCATGCTGTTGGTATTTTTAAAGCATAAAAAAAGCATCAATTAAATTGATGCTTTTTTTATTATATATTTAATTCTCCTTGATCCATCAAGTCTGGCTCATCGCCAGTAATTGCTCCCATTCCCATTTTAAGTAAAGTAACAAGAGTGTTATTTTTAGGATCCCAGTAGAATGCCTGATCAGGACGTACAGAAATCGCAGTAATGTTGGGGTCATTTACACCATCAAACCAAGCATCATCTGTGCTCTTATATAATTCTTTTATAATTTCGAAGTTGGTGGTAATACTTGCCTGACCAAATACATTTAAAAATTTCATTTTGCTTGCATCAGAATACACTAAATGCATTGCACTATTTAAATTGATGTTCTGGTTGTGCTGGCTATTTCTATTGCTTAAAAACCAAATCAAACCTTCCTCGTCTACTTTTTTAGTACTCATTGGTACCATATGTATTGGGTATTCCTTTAATCCACTTGCAAACATTGCAAAATCAATTTCGGTTGCTAGATCTTTTATCTTCTGTTTAGCCTCATCGCTAAATAAATTTTTAGTGCTCATAATAGTTTATTTATAGGTTTCAATTCTATTTTTTATTAAAGGTAAAGTACAAGGCCTAATAAACTATCGATTCATTATAATCTTGAAAATGTTTCATAAAATCTTACAAAATAGAATTTTAGATTCGTTTATGTTTTGGAATTTAAGTTACATGACTTACTCTGGGTTCCTTTTAAGAAATGCGCGGCGATTTGTAGAACAAGCGTAAATTCTTAAAGTTTTGTTAAATTATTTTAACTGAAAATACTTACCTTTGATCTATAATGTTTTAAAGTATGATATTTTTATCGTATTTTAAGGAAATATTACCATTTTTAAATTTTCATCAATAAAATTAAACCACCTATATGATAAAGAAATACTCTCTTATAACATTACTATTATTTCTTTTTGTCCATACTGCATACTCACAATTAAGTGATTTGCATTATTTGCCACCATTAAAACAAGTGTCAAATAATCAAGCAGTACAACAGCAAGCTTACTACCTCTCTACTCCAGAAACTGCGTCGTTTACCGTACAAGTTTTTGAAGGAACTGCGACAAGTCCTGTAGCGACACTCACAATTTCTAACGCGGCACCTGTAACCTATTCTCTAGCCAGCGGAGATAATAATATTTCGCTTGTTACAAATTCTAATACCGGAATTATATTGAGTAATAGTGGACTTCGTTTCTTTGCTCCTGGAGGTCAAAAATTCTATGTTAACTATAGAGGTCGATCTTCTGCACAAGCCACATCTTTAACATCAAAAGGGAGGCAAGCATTAGGTTTAAAATTCAAGTGGGGAGGAATTCCAAATCGAGCCAACAACGCAAATTTAACTACTACTTTAGGAATAATGGCAACAGAAGACAATACGACTGTCACCATAAGTGGTTACGACCCAGATTGTGAATTTAGATTAGGCAATGCTGCTGGAGGGATTACTAGTAACACAATAGATATCACCTTAAATGCAGGGCAATCTTATGTTGTTGAAGCTTTAAAAAATCAAACTAATGCCAACATTGACGGTTGGTTAGGCGCGACGATAACAGCTGATAAAAAAATTGCTATTAGTAATGGTGGATTGAACGTAGGAATACGAACCGGAAGCGGCTCAAGAGATGCAGCCATAGATCAACCCGTACCTCAAGACATTGTAGGTCGAGATTATGTATTTGTACGTGGAAACGGAACTAACGAAACTGAATTTCCTATAATAATAGGAACTCAAAACGGAACTGATATTTTTGTAAA
>NZ_JAQWTM010000073.1 GCF_029242675.1 Flavobacterium sp. | reverse complement strand
TTAATTCATCCTTTATGTGGCAACGGAATGGCCATGGCGATTCACAGCGCTAAAATTGCTGCAGACTTAGTCATGGCTTTTAAATCTGGCCAAATTAAAACAAGGGAAGTACTCGAAACTAAATACGAACAACAATGGAAGTATAATTTTAAGAAACGACTTGAAACAGGCCGATTCTTGTCTCGATTATTAGAGAGAGAAAAACTGGCATCAATGGTATTGCGTATATTGATTGTATTCCCATTCCTACTTCCCTTAATTATAAAAAAAACGCATGGTAAAGCAATTTTATAGCCCTAATTTATGTTTATAAATACAAAATACAGGACAGAGGAACCCGAGATCATGGATGATTTTGCTTTAGAGGGCGAAGTCTTGCGTGACGCTTTAGATAAAATTGCAAAAATTAATCAACTGCTGGGTGGAAACAAGTTAACTTTACATGGAGTTAAAAAACTAATTAGAAAAATCCCAGAGGCAACTGAAATAACGATTGTTGATATTGGTTGCGGCAACGGAGATATGTTGAGAGCATTAGCTGATTATGGATTGAAGCACAACCGAAAGTTTAATTTAATTGGTATCGATGCAAATAATTTCACCATTAAGCATGCTGCTAGTTTATCAGTAGCTTATAAAAATATAAGTTACCGCTGCGAGGATATTTTTGAGCAAGCTTTTGATGATTTGAAATATGATATTGTATTATGTACATTAACCTTACATCATTTTAAAGATGCCGAGATTCTTTCAATCATGAATACTTTTTATAAAAATGCAAAACACGGCATCATAATTAATGATTTGGTTCGAAGTGCACTAGCTTACCGCTTATTTCAAGGATTATGCTTCGTTTTCAACCTAAATGACATGTCGAGAGAAGATGGACTAATTTCCATTTTAAGAGGTTTTAAAAAAGAGGAATTAAGCGCTTTTTCGAAACAATTACCAAAATATTCTAGGACAACTGCTGAAATTATTCCTTTTCTTGATGCTTGGCTTTCAGGTCAAGACGAACGGTTTATTCGGAAAGTAAAAAAAATATTTGAAGGCGCAGCAGTAGATAAACGGTATTCAATAATGGATCCACTTGAAGTATTCACGAATACCTCTTTTGAAGAACGCAATGATATTTACACTAGAGAAGTAATTGATTTAGGCGAAAAAGTATTGCAAAAAGCCTTGGATAAATCAGGTTGGGATCCTAAAAGTTTGGATTATATCATTACCGTGAGTTGCACCGGAATAATGATACCATCTTTAGATGCATATCTTATTAATAAATTACAACTTCGACAAGACATTGTACGATTACCTGTAACAGAGATGGGCTGTGCCGCAGGAATTTCCGGAATCATCTATGCTAAGAATTTTTTAAAAGCAAATCCGGGTAAACGTGCCGCCGTTATTGCAGTCGAAAGTCCCACGGCTACATTTCAGCTAAATGATTATTCGATGTCAAATATTGTAAGCGCTGCGATTTTTGGTGACGGTGCAGCTTGTGCGCTGTTGTCTTCGCATCCGGATGATAACGGACCTGAAATTCTTGCCGAAGAGATGTATCACTTTTATGACAATGAGCACATGATGGGTTTTAAACTCACTAATTCTGGCTTGCAAATGGTTTTAGATATCGAAGTTCCGGACACCATTGCTTCTCATTTTCCGATGATCATTCATCCTTTTTTAGAAAAAAGCAACTTGAAAATTACGGATATCGATCATTTAATTTTTCATCCTGGCGGAAAAAAAATCGTGCAGACGGTGGAAGATTTATTTGCCGATTTAGGCAAAAATATCGACGATACGAAGGAAGTGTTACGATTATACGGAAATATGTCCAGTGCTACCGTTTTATATGTCTTAGACCGGTTTATGGAAAAGAGCGATTTAAAAGGGACTAAAGGATTGATGCTTAGTTTTGGACCTGGTTTCTCTGCTCAAAGAGTATTACTACAGTTTTAAGTGAAATGAATAAGTAATAGTAGAAAATAAGTTTTATGACTAGCGAACAAATTCTTTCAAAGTTACCGTATTCTAAGCCGTTTCTATTTGTTGATGAAATTTTAGAAATCAGCGAGGAGGGTGTAAAAGGTTCTTATCTTTTTGATCCCAATCTTGACTTTTACCAAGGCCATTTCAAAGATAATCCGGTAACTCCCGGAGTGATTCTAACCGAAGTTATGGCGCAAATTGGAGTCGTAAGTCTGGGAGTTTATCTACTAAACAATACAATTAATAAAAAGATTGCAATTGCTTTAACATCAAGTAGTATTGATTTTTTAAAACCAGTATTTCCTTCTGAAAAAGTTGTAGTTACCTCCGAAAAAAATTTACTTTAGATTCAATAAATTGAAATGTAAAGTAGAAATGAAAAATGAAGCAGGAAATGTGGTGTGTAAGGGAGAAATTGCAGGTATGTTGGTGTCAAAATAAAAATATAAAGCATAATATTATTTTATAAAAAATGAAAAAGCGAGTTGTTATAACGGGTTTGGGTATTGTTGCTCCAAATGGAGTAGGACTAGATGCGTTTACAGCAGCCTTAAAAAATGGGGAATCAGGCATAAAGCATAATGCCGAATTAGAGCGATTGCAGTTTTCGTGTCAAATTTCAGGAACACCTAAAGTAACAACCGAAATGGCTTTGAATTATTTAACCGAATTAGAACTGAGAAATTTTAATTCATCAGGAATTTTATATGGTTTGATAGCTGGTCTGGATGCTTGGCAAGATGCTGATCTACCAATCCATCACAATGAACAACCCGATTGGGATAGCGGAGCTATTTTTGGGACTGGAACATCTGGAATTGATAAATTTAGAGAAAGTATTTATAAAATTGATGATTTTCAAACGCGTAGGCTAGGAAGCACAGCGGTGGCGCAGACCATGAACAGCGGTATAAGCGCTTATTTGGGTGGAAAGCTAGGACTAGGAAATCAAGTATCAACCAATTCCTCTGCCTGTACAACAGGAGTCGAGAGTATCATGATGGCCTATGACCGAATCGTTTCCGGTCAAGCCAAAAGAATGCTTGCAGGAAGTACGAGCGATAGTGGACCTTATATTTGGGGTGGTTTTGACGCTATGCGCGTATGTACGTTCAAGCACAATGCTACCCCTGAAACTGGCTCAAGGCCAATGAGTGCCACGGCATCTGGATTTGTTCCTGGTAGCGGTGCTGGAGCGATGGTTCTTGAGGACTTGGAAACAGCATTGACAAGAGGAGCAAAAATTTACGGAGAAATACTGGGTGGAAATATTAATTCAGGTGGTCAGAGAGGACTAGGAACAATGACTGCGCCCAACCCCGAAGCTGTTATTCAATGTATCAAAAAAGCAATTGAAAATGCTGGTATAAGCGCTGAATCCATCGAAGCTATCAACGGTCATCTAACTGCAACGTCCAAGGATAGCCTAGAAATTACAAATTGGTCCAAAGCACTAGATCGCAGCGGTTTTGATTTTCCTTATATTAATTCTTTAAAATCAATGGTTGGACATTGCTTATCAGGAGCTGGTAGCGTTGAGAGTGTGGCTACAGTTTTACAATTGCATCATGGTTTTATCTTTCCCAATAGCAATTGCGAGGATCTACACCCTGAAATTACTGCTGTTATTGATGCATCAAGAATTCCGAAAGAACTGATTGAAATGAATTTGAATGTCATTGCTAAAGCTAGTTTTGGTTTTGGAGATGTTAATGGATGTGTTATTTTTAAAAAATATAAAGAGTAAAAAATATAAAAATGAATAAAGAAGCAATAATAGAAAAATTAAAAAATATTGTTAAGCCGTATGTAAGCAATCAAGAAGCTTATGAAAACTTTACGGAAGACACTGACTTTATAACTGATTTAAATATCAACTCAGCAAATTTAGTAGACATTATTTTAGATGTAGAGGATGCATTTCAAATACATATCGACAATGTATCCATGGAAAAAATGTTAGATGTAAAATCGACTTTACTAATCATCGAAACTAAATTAGCCGAAAAATGATTGGCAATGACGTTATTGATTTGGCTTTGGCTAGAAAACAAAGTAACTGGCAAAGATCGGGTTTCCTTGAAAAAATTTTCACGGTTAGGGAGCAGCTTTTAATAAAGTCTAGCACTAATCCTGAATTAGTAGTTTGGAATTTATGGAGCAGAAAAGAAGCAGCTTACAAAATTTTTAATCGTACAACGGGAACAAGAGCCTTTATTCCTAGAGAGCTGGAATGCGCTTATACCAATGAAAACGAAGGGCTAGTAATATGTAGAGGCAATTGCTTTTTTACGAAAACGTGTATCGAAGATGACTTATTATACACCATTGCAGTAACTAAGCTTTCGCATTTGGAAGCAATTACACCAATCCTAAATAAAGATTTGATTATAAAAATAGATGGCATTCCATTTGTCTCCTATCCGGATGCTACACAGCTTCATGTGGCTTCTGTGTCAAATCACGGTCGGTATTATAAGGCAATAACAATCCAATAAATTAGGATTTAGAAAAATCTATTTTAATCCTAATCTAGATTTTAATTTCAAAAAAAGCAACGCTATAGTATAGGCAGCTTCGGAAGAGGTGTTTCTTTCACTTTTTGCAACTTTGTAGGTGTCACCTAATTCATCTAAGGTAAATTGCTTATCCGTAATATCATTTAATTTTCGGTGCATGATATCGATATCCAGAGCTTCATTTTTCAAGCGCCCACAATCCAATCTTTCTAAGGTAGCATTAATCATATCTACATCAAAATCAATATGATGGCCTACTAATGTTGCATTTCCTATATAATCAATAAAAGACTTAATAGCATCAACCTCTCCAAGTTTGGGTAATGTACTTTCGATAATAAATTCATTTGACAAATGATTATCATGTAGAAATTTATATTGCAATAGTACTGCTTCAAAGCTATCTTTTATATAAATAGCATCGTCAATGATCGCAAAGGCGCCAATAGATAAGATAACATCTTTGCTGAGATTCATTCCTGAAGTTTCAGTAGAAAGCACCACGTAACGATTGGATTTCTTTCCAAATTTAGCCAAGTATTCTTTCCAAAAATCAGGTGATTCTTTATTTATCTGTTTTAACCAGTCTAACATATTTACGAAAATTGAGTTAGTTGAAATTTACTTTTAATTAGTTCTTCTAATTCCTTCATTGGCGCTAAAGCATTTTTCAATTTCTCTTTATCCAATTTAGAAAGTTCCTCTAAGTTGATGTATTGACCCGAGTTTTCATTTTTCAACCCTTCAAGAGTTCTAAATTTAGATAAAGTCAAAAAAGCCTCAGCACAATCTAAAAAGATTTCAGCATGTTTAGGGTCATTGATTGCCAATTGTTTAAAACGAACATATGTATTGTTGATACCGCGTATTCCATCACTCAATACAAACAATCGTGCACCATCTACCAAAGGCATAATGGCTCTGGTTTTAATGTCGAATTTGTCTTCATTGGGACCATCTTCTTCAACGATAAACTTTTTGAAAAAGCTCAAAGGAGAATTTTTTCTCAACGCATCGTTTCCTAAAAAATCATAAAATAACGTGTTATTCTTCGCATTTTTATAGATCACATCAGTAAATGCGTCTTCTATTTTTTGTTCTCCAAATACAAGTTCATAGTCAAAGAAAATACTACTAATATCATTACTATTTTCACCTGGAGTATTCATCCAGTTGTTGTATTGCTTTATCCAATCAGTCAGTGATTTGCACCAAGAAATAGTGCTTCCCATATGACCATTCGGGCATAATTCATATCCTACTTTTTCAAGTGTCGCAGTTGTCTTTTTACCTAATCGTACAAAGTAATCTTTAACCTCACGGTATTTATCTGGAGCCACATCCTCGAAAATCAAAATACTGTCTTGATCTGTCAATAACAACTGCTCTTTACGACCTTGACTACCAATGCTTAACCAAGCAAATCGAGCAGGAGGGGAGCCTAAATCTAAAATAGCCAATTCTACAGCCCTTTTTAGAATAGCAAAATTAATTTCGCTTGCAATATTATTGATATGCGGTAAGGGTATATTTTTTTGAATCGAAGATTGAATTAAATTGGTCAATCGAATGCGAATTTGTTTCAAATCTTTTGATGCATGTGATTTTTTTATTTCTTTAATCAACACTCCAGGATTACTTGCTTGAGCAGCAATTAAATTTTGCTCTGCAACAACTCCTTTAACCATCGTTTTATCCGTACCATCTTGAGTAACACACAAATGACTGACATTGTTTTTTAACATGACCAATTGTGCTTCGGCTAAAGAAACATTTTCAATAACGCAAACCACTGGCTTAGACATTATTTTTGAAATTGAATCAGTAATTACAAACCGTCCCGTTGCAATTTTAGAGCGCATATCAGCGTCAGTCACAATACCAACTGGTACATTTTGTTCACAAATAATTGCACTATTGATGCGTGTTTCCGACATTAATTGAGCGACTTCCTTAACGGAATTAGTAGCAGTAATTTTTAGAGGAGCCGTATTATACGATAAGGACTGAAAAAACTGAATTTCAGACTGTTGATCAGTGTAGCGAATAGAGTCAGTATTTAAATTACCATTATTATTAGTGGCACCAGAGGCTGGGTTATTAGCCGCAAAGCTTTCTAATAAATAATTCATTACCGCTGTATTGTTGTTTACAAACGATTTAAACACATCAATTGGAATAGCATAAACGATGCTTTCTTCACGCGCCTTAGCGGTCATTTGGTAATTGTTTTTTGCAAAAAAAGCTCGCAATCCAAAAATTGCGCCTTCATGACATTTATTTATAATAGTTTCCTCTGCATCAACAATAACTGATAAATGAATCACACCAGAGGCAACAACGTAAAAACAATTTTGCAAACTATCGTTTATTTGGAATAACGTTTTGTTTTTTTCCAAATTTAGAACACGTATGTTGCTAGCAATGGCGCCTAATTCTTCGAATTTTAGGTGATCAAAAGGTGTGAATTCTTTTAAAAAATCAGCAATTTGAGTAGCTATAGTATTCATAATGTTTGTGCTTCTTTTAGAAAGGCAAAAATAGTAAAAAATACAGTTTATAAATAATTCTGAAGTGTCTTTGGTCGTACTTTTATCAATATGGTAAGGATAGAAAGGTATTAGTTGATTATTAATAGTTGTTTTGATTGTTGAGGAACTCAAGATAACTATAATTAGTAGTTGTGGTTCATTAAAATCTCACAACTTAACTTTTTCTATTTTACATAATATAAATTATAGTTCATTTATATCTAATGCAGTTTTCAGTGAAATCATGTTATTTGTTCTGTATTTCAAATAATATACAGTTAACAATCTTTAATCAAAAAATTAGCTGTTGGATTCCAACATCGCAACAGCTAATTTATATCTACAATTTAACTGAATTATTACAACCAAGTAACAATATCGTCAAAATTACGTCTGATTTTGGCTTTCGCAGGATCGGCTTTACGATAACCAAGCGCTAACATAAATGACAATCCATACTTTGTTGTATCAACACCAAATTTTTCGTTCAATAAAGTTTCTGCTTTTTCTTGATGAAATCCTTCAATCGGACAACTATCTATACCTGTTAAAGCTGCAGCCGTCATCATATTACCTAATGCAATATACGTTTGCTTTGACGACCAATCAAATAATTTTTTATCAGTATCTAAATCAAAATCACGCTCTTGAAATTCTCTGTAAAATTTAGAATACATTTCAACTACGTCTTCTGGCATTTTTTTCACATCTTTCATCATCATTTCAATGTATTCAGAATCATGCTTAACCATGGGTGCTTTCATGGATAAACCAAGAACAAAATGACTTGCAGTATCTAATTTTAATGGCGCTCCCCAAGAAACAGATTTTAATAATTCCCTTAATTCCTTATCTTGAACTACGATAAAATGCCATGGTTCAAAACCAAATGAACTTGGTGATAAATGAGCTGTTTCTAAAATGAATTGCATATCAGCATCAGAAATCGTTTTTGTTGCATCAAATTCTTTTGTTGCATGTCTAAAGTTAAAAGCGTTTATAATATCTGCTTTCGCTATGTTTGGTGTGTTCATCAATTTTTGTTTTACTTTTTAACAGTGCAAATTTACAATACGATTACTACATCTTTATTGATCCATATCAAGTAGACTAAGATTGCACTGCCGAATCCTAAAAAGCTTATCGTACTGTTAATCAATCCAAATTGTTTTAGTATTCACAAATTCCCGAATACCATAAGCGGCTAATTCTCTTCCATAACCGCTATTTTTTACACCACCAAAAGGCAATCTAGGATCAGAAACTACAAGCTTATTCACAAAACTACTTCCGGCTTCTAACTGTAAAGCAATTTTTTCTCCTCGCGCTGCGTTGGCTGTCAAAACCCCCGAACCTAATCCAAATTGAGAATTATTAGCTAATAAAATAGCCTCCTCATCATCCTTAGCACGAATTACTGACGCTACAGGACCAAAAAGTTCATTATCAAAACCTTCCATTCCTGGTTTTAAATCAGCAAGAATCGTTGCTGGATAATAAGCTCCTTTTAATTCAGGTATTGTTCCTCCAAGCACTAGCTTCCCTCCTTGCGCGACGGTTTTCATCACTTGCTCATGCAACTCGTTGCGTAAATCAACTCTCGCCATGGGACCATAATAAGCAGCTTCATCAGTTGGTTCACCCATTTTTGCCGCTTCCATTTTTTGGGTATACAATGCTAAGAATTCATCATAAATAGCATCCAGAACAACAAAACGCTTTGCTGCAATACAGGTTTGTCCATTATTTTGTAATCTACCCAAAGTAGCAAGATCAGTCGCTTCCTCTAAATTGGCGTCTTCTAAAACAATATAGGCATCACTCCCACCTAATTCCATTACGGTCTTTTTCAAATTCTGACCTGCAATCGATGCAACGGAGCGCCCTGCAGGATCACTTCCTGTTAAAGTCACAGCAACGATATCCTTGTTCTCGATTACTTCCTTAACTTGTTTCGAGTCGATATTTAGGTTGCTAAAAGCATTTATGGGGAAACCTGCTTTTAAAAAGGCATCTTCGAGAGCCAGTGCGCAACCTTGCACATTAGAGGCATGTTTTAAAACACCTGTATTACCGGCCATAAGGGCTGGAACGGCAAACCGAATCACTTGGTAAAACGGAAAATTCCATGGCATAACCGCTAATACCACACCAATTGGCTGGAAAGTAACATAACTTTTAGTGGCCTCCGTAGGAATGATTTCATCTGCGAGTAAAGCAGCGGTATTATCGGCATAATACCTACAAATCCAAGCACATTTCTCTATTTCTTTGCGAGACTGCCCAATTACTTTACCCATTTCGCGAGTGGCAAGCTGTGCATATTCTTCTTTGTTTTCCTCCAAAACAGCAGCGAGTTGGTGCATTAGAACGGCTCTTTCTTGATACGTTTTTCGTTTCCATTGCAAATAAGCTTCTTTCGAACCCGTTATTTTTTCTTCTACTTCAGTTGCAGTTAATCTTTTGTATTTAGCTACTTCTTCTCCCGTAGCGGGGTTAATTATGATCGAATAGTCCATTTTTTTCTTTTTTAATACGAGGTTTAAAGTTAAATAATTATCAACCAACTCAAGAAAATGCAATACTAATTAATTGCTAATTTTTTGAAGTTGTTCTTTTTTAAATAAACGACTTTTAAAAAAGAAATTGAGCACTGATTTATTTCTTTTTTCGAAGCAAACGATTCGTTTTGCAGCTGAACCTCCCTCCTGCTGTTCGTTCTATCTTTGCTATCCGCTATGGCGGACCGCAAAGGATGTCACTGCCATCAGGGCTATAATAGAAAAGTATTTTTTTAAATCTCAATCGGATTTAGGAGTTATTTGAAAATTAAATTATTTAAGCGATTTCATATCAATTACAAAACGGTATTTTACATCATTACTTGTAACACGATCATATGCTTTGTTAATATCTTGCATATCAATCAATTCAATATCACTAGTGATGTTATGTTTTCCGCAGAAGTCTAACATCTCTTGCGTTTCTTTGATTCCACCAATAAGCGATCCTGCAATACGCTTACGTCCCATGATTAAGTTTCCTCCATGGAAGGGTGCTAAAGGCTCCACCGCTCCAACTAAAACCATTGTTGCATCGATTTTAAGTAATCCTAAATAAGGATCCATTTCGTGACCAACTGGAATCGTGTTCAATATAAAGTCAAAACTATTTTGGTGCTTTTTCATTTCTTCTGCATCCTTAGATACAAGAACTTCATGTGCTCCTAAACGTTTTGCGTCTTTCCCTTTCTCTGGTGAAGTCGTAATCATCACAACATGAGCTCCTAAAGCATTTGCAAATTTCACTCCCATATGACCTAAACCTCCTAGACCAACAACTCCAACTTTATCTCCTGCTTTTACTTTCCAGTGACTCAAAGGCGACCAAGTTGTAACTCCTGCGCATAAAAGTGGCGCTGCACCGGCTTGATCTAAATTTTCAGGAATACGCAATACAAATTTCTCATCAACTACTACTGAAGTTGAATAACCACCGTAAGTCTGCTTTCCAGAAATATGTTTGTCAGCACTATTATAAGTAAAAGTTGCTCCTTCTTCACAAAATTGCTCTAAATCATGTTGACATGAAGAACAAGTTTGACAAGAATCTACTAAACAACCTACACCTACCACATCACCAACTTTATAAGAACTAACGCCTTCACCAACTTCTACTACACGGCCAACGATTTCATGCCCTGGAACCACTGGATATGTTGATCCATGCCATTCGTTTCTTGCTGTGTGGATATCGCTGTGACATACACCGCAATAAGTGATATCTATTTTTACATCGTCTTTTCCTACTGCTCTTCTCTCAATGTTTAAGGGAATCAAATCTTCGGTTGGAGCTGTTGAACCATACGCTTTTACTGTTGTTGTAGCCATTGTATCTATTTTAAATATTAATTATTTTTTACGTTTTACTTTTTTAATCTTATGTAATTGAATACCAAAGTTTTCGTTCTTAAATATAAGACAAAAAAAGTGTTATTTTAGTATTTTCGGAGAGTTAATTAAATCGAAGCTGGTTCATAATCAGTGTATCCTTTGGCACCTGGTACATAAAAGGTATCTTGATCCCAAGCCGCAAGCTCTAAATTATTTTCAAAACGCTCTACTAAATCAGGATTAGAAATATAAGGCTTACCGTAAGCAACAAGGTCAGCGTAACCATCAGCGATTACTTTGTTTCCTTTTTCTTGATCAAAATTGGCATTGATCATTAATGTTCCATTGTACAATGGTCGGAAATGTTTAGCAATTTCTTGAACAGCAAAAGGAACATTTGATACATCAGTAAAAGGCTCTGATAAGTGAACATAAGCTAAATTATAGTCATTTAACTTTTTAATTATGTATTCAAACGTAGGGATTGTCTCTTGATCCATTTTCATACCAAAGGCACCATGTAATGATGGGTTAAAACGAGCACCTACTTTTTCTTGTGGCATCACTTCTAATATGGCGTCTAACACTTCAAAGAAAAAACGACTTCTGTTTTCTATGCTTCCACCATACTCATCCGTTCTAAGATTTGACGTAGCATTAAAGAATTGATGAAACAAATAACCGTTTGAAGAATGAATTTCAACTCCATCAAATGCAGCTTTCATTGCATTAGCAGCTGCATTTTTAAAATCTTGTACTGTAGTTTTAATTTCCTCAATAGTCATTGCTTTTGGACTAACTGTATCTTTAAATCCTTGTGGAGTATATGATTTTTCATTAGGATTCACAGCTGATGCAGATAATGGCAAAGCTCCATTGTGAAAATCAGGATGTGACATAGAACCTACATGCCATAACTGAATAAAAATCTTTCCGTCCTTATCATGTACTCTCTTAGTTACTTTTTTCCATCCTTCAACTTGCGCCTCTGTGTAAATACCTGGCGTATTGATGTAACCTACAGCTGCAGTTGATACTTGAGAACCTTCGGTAATTAGTAATCCAGCAGAAGCGCGTTGTTCATAATATAAACCATGTAATTCATCAGTTGGTACATTGCCCTCGTTATCCGCTCTACTGCGTGTCATAGGAGCCATTACCACTCTGTTTTTTAAGTCTAGATTCTTGCTATATGGTGTTAAAAGTTCTTGCTTTTTCATTTTTTTTGGTTGCTTTTAATTATTATGCACAAAGTTACGCTACCTCTTTAACAATGTTATTGACATAGATCAATTAGGACTATTTTAACTACAATTATTTTTTAGGAATGAGTATAAAAAAAGACGATCAATTGGTTTTGTTTTACCGCTGCGTTCCATTAACTGACATATTTTCAGTTATAAACAAAAGGAAGCTTTATTACTGTACAGCCACCTACAGAGCCTTAATGCTATTAATTTGGGACAAATAATCCTTTTTTTAAATGCATTTTAGGTGTGTAACCATTCAAAGTCATTTTTGGAATAGTTATGGCAGTGTTGTTATTAAATAATTTCAAACAGAAACTTTCACATTATATAAAGGAAGGTTTTAAAATTAAAAAATATGACTCAAGTTAAAGAGAATGCCACGGTAAAAGTACATTACACAGGTAAATTAGCAGATGGACAAATTTTTGATTCTTCAGAAGGACAGGAGCCAATTGCTTTTACCCTAGGACAAGGTAGCTTAATTCCGGGGTTTGAGAAAGGCCTTATTGATATGAAGCTTAATGAAAAAAAAACAATTAATATTGGTAAAGATGATG
>NZ_JAQWTM010000388.1 GCF_029242675.1 Flavobacterium sp. | reverse complement strand
AATCCTTCCATTCGAAGTTGAAGCATAATTGATTTTCTCAATTTATTAAAAAACCCAATCTGAAAAGATTGGGTTTTTTTGTTTTTAATCAAGACTACATAACTGTATTATGCTTATCTCCTTTTTTGGATTTTATTTATTGTAATTTATAATAATAAAAGACAGGATTGCCACAAACTAATTGAGTGTAATTGTTTTCTAATTTTTCGCCAATGTAAAATGCTGTTAGTTCACCAGAATCTTTGATAGTATATTCCCAAATTTCGTTGTTAGCGTATAGAAGTTCAGTAAAAAAATAAGATTCTGGATTGTCAGAAAAAATGATTTTTTCTGTTTTTACCAAATCCCATTTTTTTGCATTGTGATATAATTCGTAAAACAGAATTTCAGTGGTTGTAATGGTGATCATTTTTGCAACTAGGTTGTCCCCTGGCATTGCCCAGCTTGGATCTTTAGAAATCCATTTCCAACTTCCTACTAAATTATTTATTTTGTCTTTCCTGAGTACTGATTTTAATGAATCTGATTTTTGAGTAGCAATTTGTGCAATTTCAGAGGTCGGTATTACGCTGTGCGTAGCAGTGAATTTTTTGATAGCTAGCGGGTAGTTCTTATTTTTAACGAGGCTATTTCCCTGTTCAAATAGTAGCTGCTGGTATCTGTTTCGGTCATTATCCTGAGCAATCCCTACAAGAGAGAATAAAAGGAGATAAATAAGAAACAGCTTTTTCATTGTGCGATTTTATAGTATCAAATGTACGAAAAATAGCGAGTGAATTCATTTTTGACTAATTTTTCGCTCGCGTGAGTGATAGTAGTGAAAATCCTTTACGAAACGGAGTGCAGTAAAGATTGCAACGCATAGCACGGCCCGTAGTGGCGAGGAGGAACGACGAAGGAACTACAGGGACACGCCCAAAAACAAAAAACCCTCACTTTGCAGCAAGGGTTTTGAAAATTATAGTGAGATTGCTTCGTTCCTCGCAATGAACCTAGTATCTGTAGTATTCTGGTTTGAATGGACCTGCAACTTCAACGCCTATGTAAGCCGCTTGATCGTCACGTAAAGTCTCTAATTCAACACCTAATTTCGCAAGGTGTAACATAGCTACTTTTTCATCTAAGTGTTTTGGTAACATGTAAACCTCATTGTTGTAAGATGCACTGTTTTTCCACAATTCGATTTGTGCCAAAGTTTGGTTTGTAAATGAGTTACTCATTACGAAACTTGGATGACCTGTAGCACAACCAAGGTTTACTAAACGACCTTCGGCAAGTAAGATAATGTCTTTACCGTTGATAGTGTATTTGTCAACCTGTGGTTTGATCTCCACTTTAGATGCTCCGTGGTTCGTGTTTAACCAAGCAACAGCAATTTCGTTATCAAAGTGACCAATGTTACAAACGATAGTTTTGTCTTTCATTTGCTCAAAGTGCGAACCTAGAACGATATCTTTATTTCCTGTAGTTGTGATGATGATATCAGCATTACCAACAACAGTGTCTAATTTTTTAACTTCAAAACCGTCCATTGCAGCTTGTAAAGCACAAATTGGGTCAATTTCAGTTACTGTAACAATAGATCCAGCACCTCTAAATGAAGCAGCAGTTCCTTTTCCTACGTCACCATATCCACATACTACTACTCTTTTACCAGCAAGCATGATGTCAGTTGCACGACGAACCGCATCAACTGCTGATTCTTTACAACCGTATTTGTTGTCAAATTTCGATTTAGTAACCGAGTCATTAACGTTGATTGCAGGCATTGGTAATGTTCCTGCTTTCATTCTTTCATATAGTCTGTGAACTCCAGTTGTAGTCTCTTCAGATAAACCTTTGATTCCAGGAATTAATTCTGGGTAGCGGTCAATAACCATATTTGTTAAATCTCCACCATCATCAAGGATCATGTTCAATGGTTGTCTGTCTTCACCAAAGAATAAAGTTTGCTCGATACACCAGTCAAAATCTTCTTCGTTCAACCCTTTCCAAGCATATACTTGGATTCCAGCAGCAGCAATTGCAGCAGCAGCTTGATCTTGAGTTGAGAAAATATTACATGATGACCAAGTTACCTCAGCTCCAAGAGCGATCAATGTTTCGATTAATACAGCAGTTTGGATTGTCATGTGTAAACATCCAGCAATACGAGCTCCCTTTAGTGGTTGTTCGTCTTTATATTCAGCACGAAGTGCCATTAAACCTGGCATTTCAGCTTCTGCTAGTTCAATTTCTTTTCTTCCCCAAGCCGCTAGAGAAATGTCTTTTACTTTGAAAGCCACATAAGGCATAGTCGATGTACTCATTTATAGTATATTTGTAATTAGTTCGTCTGTTTGCCAAATTTGGCTAAGATGAATTTTTTGCAAATTTACGTAATAACTTTATAAATATAGCACAAATCACAACATTTAAGAAATGTTTAATTGTCTAATATTTTGATGGTTAGTTAAATACTAGCTTTTAGGAGCTATTTCCCGCTATCCGCTGTATCTTTATGTTCTTAAAGAAAGAACATAAAGGATGCCGCTACTATCGGGGCTAAAAAAAACAGGATACAACCTATGCCGTTATACAAAACAATACAATTCAATACTACTACTCAAATCCTAGTTTGGAAGATTACCGAATCCTATCAAGAGCTATTCGAATCGGTTGTTGTTAATCCAACTAACCTTATTCGGTTAAGCAAAATGAAATCAGAGTTGCACCAACGCGCTTTTCTAAGTGTGCGTCGGTTGTTTCAAGAAATTGGTCATACTGATCTCGATTTGCATTATGATGCCTATGGAAAGCCACATATAAAAGGCGAAAATCATATTTCGATAACACACTCTCATGAGTTTTCGGCCATTATTATCAGTAACGAAATCGTGGGCATCGACATGGAGTTGCAGCGCGACAAAATCATGCGCATTGCTGATAAATTTGTTGCTGAAGAATTTCAGTATTTAGATCAAAACAACAAGGAAGAATACATTAAAAAACTAACGGTTATTTGGGGCGCTAAAGAAGCTATTTTTAAAATTAGAAACGAAAAAGGAATCAGTTTTAAGGATCATATCAAAGTACAATCTTTCGGTTTAGAAGATATAAAAGGCAGTGCCCAATTGCATTTTAATAATCACGCGAAGGATTTTGATATCCATTTTGAGAAAATTGAAAATTTTACTTTAGTATATGCCTTTGAACATTAATACCAACCGCAAATTTACCAATTCGTGGTTTTACCTATGATACATATCTATAACGACATTTTAAAAGCAAAACGGGAAAATATAAAACTACTAGCCATTTTGCTCGATCCTGATAAAATTGATTTAAAAACAATTGATGAATTAGTTTCAAAAATCAATCAATCTCCAGCAACTCATATTTTTATTGGCGGGAGTTTGGTGATAACCAATATTTTGGATGAATTAATTGCCACAATTAAGGAAACTTGCAGCTTACCCATCGTGCTTTTCCCCGGAAACCCGTCTCAGATTTCTGATCAAGCAGATGCTATTTTGTTTTTATCATTAATCTCTGGTCGTAATCCTGATTTTTTGATAGGGCACCAAGTGGCTGCAGCTCCGATAATCAAAAAGACAAAATTAGAGGTCATTTCAACAGGGTATATGATAATTGAAAGTGGTAGTACAACAGCAGTAGAAGCAGTTAGTAAAACCAAACCATTACCAAGAGATAATTTTGATTATGCAGTGGCGACAGCGCAGGCAAGCGAAATGTTAGGGAACAAATTAATTTATCTCGAAGCGGGTAGTGGAGCAAAACTCGCAGTTCCTTTACAAATGATTAATTTAGTGGCCCAAAACATTGCTATTCCACTAATTGTAGGAGGCGGAATTGCAGATTTAAAAGGAATACAATCTGCTTACGAAGCTGGTGCTGATCTAGTGGTTATAGGAACCGCTTTTGAAAATGATATTCATTTTTTTGAAATGAATGCAAATTAATAAACCTTATAAATTATGATTGAATTTTTTGTCGATGCCTATAAAAATGCTTCAATGACTCAAATTATTTTAGAATTCATTGCCTTTGTCTGCGGTATTCTAAGTGTGTGGTTTGCTAAAAAGGAGAATATTTTGGTATATCCTACAGGATTAATTGCCACAATTATAACTGTTTATCTTTTGTTTATAGCTGGTTATGTTGGTGATATGCTTATAAATGCGTATTTTAGTGTAATGAGTATCTATGGATGGTACAAATGGTCTAGAAAAACGCAAAATGAAGATAATTTACCTATAAGCAGAACTAGTAAAAAAGAGAAAATAACAGGAATTTTATTGTTTATTGTAACTATTTTTGTTGTTTACGGGATCTATAAATTATTCGATTATGAAATTCATAACGATAATTACATTGACATGGTCGCTTCAGGGATATTTTTCACAGGAATGTGGTATATGGCACTCAAAAAAATAGAAAACTGGACACTATGGATTATCGGTGATTTGATAGTGACGCCTTTATATGCGTATCGAGGATTAGGAATTTTGTCTTTACAATATTTAATATTTACAATATTAGCAATATCAGCTTATTTAGAATGGAAGAAAATCTTAAACAGCACCAAACTGACATCATAAAAATTGCCATGTTTGGTCCAGAAAGTACTGGAAAAACGACCTTATCGATACAATTAGCGGATCATTATCAAACCGAATGGGTGCCTGAGTTTGCTCGTGATTACCTTCAAGAAAAATGGGACAACAGCCAAAGCATTTGCGATGTTGATGATATGATGCCCATTGCCTACGGACAAACTAAATTAGAAAATGAAAAACTAAAAAGGGCTAACAAATTCCTTTTTTGTGACACGAATCTAATGGTAACCAAGGTGTTTTCAGAGGTGTATTACAATTACTGTGATCCCTTATTGGATAAAGCTGCCAAAAAACACCAGTACGATTTGTTTTTCCTAACGGATATCGATGTTCCTTGGGAAAAAGATGATTTACGCGATAGTCCTGACAATCGCAAGTCGGTTTTTGAGGTTTTTAAAGCTAGTTTGATCAAAAATAAAAAACCGTTTATAACCTTGTCTGGTGATAAAACAAGTCGGTTAAAATTAGCGGTTTCTATCATTGATAGCTTGGTTATTGCCAAAGATATCGGTTTTAGTGCTACTGACTTTGTACAAATATACGAGCATGGAATAGCTTTAAGTGAAGTGCAAAAGCAGTTAGCTATTTTTAAAAGCGGTGTTCCTAAAATTAGGTTAACAGCTCCTGCCACTGTAGATAATGGTCTTTTGAAATTAACAGAATCTGAATTTCAACAAAAAGCTAACTTTTTTGACACCAATAAAGCGTCGTTGAAGCTACTTAAGTTTGTTCCGGCTTCGGGTGCAGCAAGTAGAATGTTCAAGTTTTTAAATTCATTTTTAAATCAATTTGATCCTTCCTCTGAGTCTATCAATGCTTATGTCAATAGAACGAGAGATACGGACCTTGCCATTTTTATAGTAGGAATGGATAAGTTGCCATTTTTTGATGAAGTCGACAAAAAGCTCAGAGAGATTTATCAAGACTTTGATGAATTATCTAGAGATTATAAAAATTATTACTTCATAAAATTAATATTAGACAAAGAGTACTTTGATTTTGCTAATAAGCCCAAAGGTGTACTTCCTTTTCATGCCTATCAAACCACAGTAGCCTCTCCTATAGAAGAGCAGCTTTATGAATGCGGCCATTATGCGGCTACAAAAAACAAATCGACCTTGCATTTTACGGTTTCAGATACGCATCGTGAACAATTTCAAGAGATCGTAAATAAAGTAAAGCCAGAGGTTGAAGCAAAGTTGAATACTAAAATTGAGGTTGAATATTCGTATCAAAAACCAAGTACAGATACCATTGCTGTTGACGAGAACAACAATCCCGTAAGAGATGGTAGTGGGAAATTATTATTTCGTCCAGGTGGACACGGTGCTTTAATCGAAAATTTAAACCAATTGGATGCTGATGTAATTTTTATTAAAAACATCGATAATATTATCATCCATAAAAAGGAAATAATAGCATTGTATAAAAAGGCTCTTGCTGGTATTTTACTAGAATTACAACAAAAGGTATTTGCTTACTTGCGTGCGATTGATGCTGATGAGGTAACAGAAACGATGATTTCAGAAATAAAAGGTTTTTTGAGCTCAGACCTAAATGTAACTATTCAAAGCAATGATTTTGAAATGTACACCTTTGAGAATAAAATTAAAGTGCTCAAAAAAGCTTTAAATCGTCCGATCAGAGTATGCGGAATGGTGAAAAATGAGGGTGAACCGGGTGGAGGACCATTTTGGATAAAAGGTGATAATGATGTGACATCTTTGCAAATTGTAGAGTCGTCGCAAGTTGATTTAGAGAGCAAAAAACAAGTTAAAATTTTAGCAAGTGCTACCCACTTTAATCCAGTAGATTTAGTGTGTGCCACTTTAAATTATAAGCAAGAACGTTTTGATCTTACTAAATATGTTGATCCTGAAGCGGGTTTTATTGTCCATAAAAGTTTTTTAGGAAATAATATCAAATCGTATGAGTTACCAGGTTTGTGGAATGGTGCAATGGCTGATTGGTTAACTGTTTTTGTTGAAGTGCCTTTGGTGACTTTTAATCCGGTGAAAACGGTGAATGATTTACTCAAATCGGCACATCAATTGTAGCATAAAAGATTAAATTGGATGTCATGGAGTGGAATAAACTAGTGTCAGAACTAAACTATAAAGCAGTACGAAGCAGTGGTGCCGGTGGTCAAAATGTGAACAAAGTGTCTTCAAAGGTGGTTTTATCCTTTGATTTGAAAAATTCGCAGGTCTTATCAGAAGAAGAAAAAGTACTTTTAGAACAAAACATTCAAAGCCGACTTACAACTGATTTAATTCTTAATTTAAATTGCGATGAAGATCGTAGCCAATTAAAAAATAAAGAGTTGGTTACCAAACGATTTTTGCAAATTATAAAAAAAGGATTAGAAGTTCCTAAAGAACGAAAGGCAACTAAAGTGCCCAAGGGAGTTATTAGGAAACGAATAAAAGATAAAAAGAGCGTCTCTCAAGTGAAACAAAACAGGAAGAAACCCAATTTAGAATAGGTCGAAAAAAAGTGCAATTTCTATTTTGATTTTTAGCCTTTTTAGATTTACATTTGCACCGTCTCAAAGGGGTGCTCTAAATAACGAGCTGAGATTATACCCAACGAACCTGAGCAAGTAATGTTGCTAAGGGAAAAAATGACTTGAGTAGGCAGTTAACACTGCTGTTAGTCATAGGAAACAATCATTTATCAATATAACAAAAAGAATAATTCCCCCTTTTATTCGTGAATTTTTACGGATGAAAACAATTATTAGTTTCAAAGATGCACAATCTCAAAGTTGCAAAGCTGCATCAATTCAAAAATGTTCTGCTCTTAGAACAGTTTCACTTTCTCTTTTCGCTATTGTATGCAGTACGGTTTCTTTTGCGCAAGTAAAAGATACAACCACCGTTAATAAATTAGATGAGGTGCTAGTATCAGCGGTACGTGTGACTACTAAAACACCAGTTCCCTTTAGTAACCTCAGTAAAAAAGAAATCGCTCCCCGCAACTTGGGGCAAGACATTCCTATTTTAATGAATTATTTACCCTCTGTAGTGACTACTTCGGATGCGGGTAATGGTGTAGGTTATACGGGTATTCGTGTACGTGGTAGCGACGCAACCCGGGTGAATGTTACGATAAACGGAATTCCGTACAACGATTCTGAAAGTCATGGTACTTTTTGGGTCAACATGCCTGACTTTGCCTCTTCGCTAGAGAGTTTACAATTGCAGCGTGGTGTGGGAACGTCTACCAACGGTTCGGGTGCCTTTGGCGCAAGCCTAAACATGCTTACAGATAGTTATGCGAAGGTGGCTAATGGCGAAATATCAAACTCTTTTGGTAGTTTCAATACGCGTAAACACACGGTAAAATTCAGTACAGGATTATTGAATGATCATTTTGAATTAGCAGGAAGAGTTTCGGCTTTAAACTCAGACGGCTATATTGACCGTGCGACTTCTGATTTAAAATCGTATTTCTTGCAAGGAACTTATGTTGGAAAAACGACCTTGATTAAAGCATTAGCTTTTGGTGGAAAAGAAAAAACCTATCAGTCGTGGAATGGTCTGGAAGATTTGGACAAGCTAAAAAATGATAGAACATTCAATGTATCAGGTATTTATACCGATGAATTGGGTAACACTCGTTTTTATGACAACGAAACCGACAATTACCAACAAGATCATTACCAATTGCATTGGAATGAAAAGCTTTCTAATAACTGGAATACAAATCTTGCTTTTCATTATACCAAAGGAAGTGGTTTCTATGAAAATTACAAATACGATGAACCCGTTGAAGGATATGGCGGAATTCAGCCAACGAAAATAGTGGAAAATTATGCTGGCGAATTAGTTCCAGGAACTGATCTAATTCGCCAGAAATGGTTGGATAATGATTTTTACGGGACTACATTTTCAGCAAACTATAAGGACGAAAAGCTAGACTTTATCGTTGGTGGTGGTTACAATAAATACGAAGGGATTCATTTTGGTAAAGTAATTTGGGCCCGTTATGCTTCGACATCAGAACTTGGGGACCGTTATTACGAAGATTTCGCTACAAAAACAGATGGTAATCTTTTTGCAAAGGCAAATTACCAAATCTTAGATAAGCTAAGCGTTTTTGGTGATTTACAAATACGTTCGGTGCATTACAAAGCGAATGGCGCAGAAACAGGATTGGTTAACGATAACTTTAATTTCTTTAATCCAAAAGCAGGTTTGAATTTTGAAATTGATGTAAACAATGCATTGTATTTCTCTTACGCAAGAGCGAATCGCGAACCGAATAGAACGGATTACGAAAACGGAAGTCCGCGACCAGAGAAATTAAATGATTTTGAGTTGGGATTGCGTCACGCTACTGCAAAAGTAAAACTGAACGCCAACATTTATTACATGGCTTATAAAGACCAACTGATTCTTACGGGAGCGTTAGATGATGTAGGTGCGCCTGTGAGAGAAAATAGCGGAGACAGTTACCGTTTAGGACTTGAGCTTGATGCTACCATTACTTTGTCGGATAAGGTATTTTTACGTCCGAATATGACGATTAGTACCAATAAAAATAAAGATTTCTTTTTTAAACGTGATGGTGTGTTAACAGCATTAGGAAACACAAATATTGCTTACTCTCCAGATTTTATTGCAGGAAATGCATTTACAGTACTTCCTGTTCAGAATTTGCACTTAACGTTCTTGTCTAAATTTGTGGGCGATCAATTCATGGGAAATATTGATGCTCCAAGCTCTAAGCTAAGATCGTATTTCGTAAATGATTTGAATGCGTCGTATGAGTTAAAGCCAAAAGGAATTTTTAAGTCGGTTATTTTCTCGGCTTTGGTTAATAACATCTTTGATTACAAATACATCTCGAATGGATATTTTTATACGTTCGATGATGATTATTCTAACCCGCCAGCAGTTACCACCATCGAAGGAACGGGTTATTATCCTCAAGCAGGAATTAACTTTTTAGTGGGAATGACATTGAAATTTTAAGTAATAAAATTGACTTGTAGTACAACCTGAAAGTTTCGGCTTTCAGGTTTTTTTGTAGGTAATTTTTTTGTTTTCGCTTGCTTTATCAGAAAAATTCTATATTTTTATTTTTTAAAGTTTAATTTATCTTTTCGAAAACTGAATCAATTATCCATATAGACCGATGAAGTACCTTTTTTTACTATTATTTACCACAGTAGCCTTGGCGCAAACATCAGGTGGTGTTACCTATAATTTCAATTACGAAATGGATCTAGACGGCCTTAAGTCGCAAGAATCCAAAGATTTTACAACAAACATTTTAAGTGCAGCTAATCAACTGGAATTTCAGTTGACTTTTAATAAGCAGCAATCACACTTCATCCAAAACACCAAATTAAATTTTGAGTCAGAAAAGGATAAAAAGTTAAGCGCAGTTGCTAGAGCTTTACAAGCATCTAATGAAACGCATACTGATTTTGAAACCAGTAGGCAAATTATAACGATGAGTGACAGAACCTTGATAGAAGAAAAATTAGACAAGCAAGATTGGCAAATAGGAACGGATTCTAAAATGATTGGAGTCTATTTGTGTTACAAAGCAACGCTAACAATACCATTTGTAAACAGATATGGTGAAGCTAAAACTAAGGAAGTAGTCTGTTGGTTTGCACCTAGTTTGCCATACAGTTTTGGTCCAAAAAGTTATTACGGTTTACCGGGCTTATTTTGGAACTAACAGAAAATAGAACTACCTATCTTGCTACAGTAGTAGACTTTAGCGATGAGATAATAAAGATTGACTTTCCGAAAGGAAAAATAATAAGTGAAGAACAATATTCTAAAAAAGTACTTTCAAATTAAGCATTAATGATTAAGAGTTTCTTTATTTTCTTTCTTTTCACCACTCTTACCTTCTCGCAATCTAGTACTATCACTGGTGTGGTTTCTGACGTTACAAATAAACCATTAGAATCGGCTAATGGGATTGCTAAAACTTTTAACAGTACATCTTACATTTTTAATTTTATCTAAATATTGTCAATCAGGGTTTTGTGTTTTCAATGAAAGTATTAACATGTTAAAATTTAGTTAAATTTGTAATAATATTTGTAGAAATTAGTTTTTTTTTTTTCATATTTGTCTTGGTTAACCAGAAAATAATTATAAATTTAAACCAAGTAAAAATGGAAAAATTAGTATTTTACGTCCGAGATTTGTTATAACACTTGATACGACAGAGGTATAGGTAAGAGAAAAAAAATATTACCGAATTATACACATAACCTAATGGTTAAATGTTAAGATATGTACTTAAAGTGTAATATTTGTAATAATAACCTATTTGCAATTTTAAAAGAAAAAATAATTGAATGAAAAAACATTCACAAAAACTATCAAAATGTCAAAAAAAATAAAATTTCAATTTTCGCAATTCTACTTATTGCGTTAAATGCATTAATATTTGTTGCTTGTACAAATAATGAAAACCAAGTCGAAAAAAACCAAGACCCTTTAGCAACGAAATTTCTTGGTTCTAAAACTTATTTAAATCACAAAGAAGATATTGCAAAATTTGGCACGATTATTTACGGCGAAATTAAATCGGCAGAAATTTCAATTGAAAATCAAAAAATTACAGTTTTAAGTATTCCAGTAAAGGATGGTAATAAAATAGTTGGAAAATTAGAAGTAGTTGATTTAAAAAATACATCATACCTTCCTAATGGAGATACTTATGCGCTAAATTTTATTAATTTAGCTAAGTTTAATTCAAAGACTTTGACTGGTCAAATTGAAATGGTTGACTTGAATTTTGATAATTATATGCATTCGTCTATTGTTGTAGAAAAAAACAAAATTAAATCTTGGAAAAGTGAAGGTTTGTCTGAAAAGTTGTCGAACAAATATAAGAAATTTAGAAACCCCAATATAAAAAATATATTTGCAAAGAGACATTTATGTGATGCAAACAAAAATGGTGATGTTTCTTTTTCTGAATGTTATAAATGTGTTGCTGATGCAATAGACGCTGATGGTTTTTCATCATGGGTTTGTGACTTTCCAGTTGCAGGTTGGTTGAGTTGTTGGGGTTCAACAACAGCTGCCTGTGTCTATATTTCAGCTACTAATTAAATTAATATCAAATGAATTACGAAACAATAGGAATATCTTTATTCATAGTATTAATTATTGTAGGTATTAGCTGTACAATAATTATCATCAAAAAGGACAAAAATTTAAGTAGTAGGCAAAAAAATAATTTAATATTCTTGCAATTATATTTGCCAATTATTGGACCAATGATATATTTTTCATTTTTTAGAAAAAGACAATTATTTTGATCGCTTGAATCAACCAAGACTCACGCTAGCTTTGGTTGATTACTATCTTAAGTTATGAGGAAAATAAATACAATATTACTTTTTAAGTTATTTCTTACTGCATTGTAATGTTTTTTGTAAACGGTGTAAGCACCATTAGATACAAAATTCAAGTGGTTCGATTTAGGTCACACACAAAGAATTCTGAAAATCAAGTAGTAAATGACATGATAATATTAATTGTAAATTGTAAAACAGATAATCTTCGATTCAATAAATAAAGTCGAGTTTTATTCAGAATTATTAACTGTCACCGTGAGTTTCTTTTGCAAATTTTAATATTATGATGGAGAAAATTGCTTTAATAGAAATAAACAGTCACAATTATTTTCTCGGCTTTAGTTAATAATATCTTTGATTACAAATACATCTCTAATGGATATTTTTATACGTTCGATGATGATTATTCTAACCCGCCAGCAGTTACCACCATCGAAGGAACGGGTTATTATCCTCAAGCAGGTATTAACTTTTTAGTGGGAATGACATTGAAATTTTAAGTAATAAAATTGACTTGTAGTACAACCTGAAAGTTTCGGCTTTCAGGTTTTTTTGATTTAATTATAAACGCGAAGATTTGTTCCATTGGCTTCCACTCGGTATTGTTTCAAAGGATATTGCTTTCCGCCTTGTCCTGTAAATAAACTATACTCCGTATTGTCGCAAGCACAAACTACATTAATGCCTTTGAGTGTCATGGTCGAGCAGCTACTGATGGCTTGATTAGGACAAGCGGCATCGAATGCATTAAAACCACTTCCCGTATTAAAAATAAAAATACCACGTGGAACGGCTGGACTAGAATAATAAATTGCATTACTTGCAAATTTTAAATTGGAGTAAGCCGGTAAATTTAAATTCAAGTCAGCGGTAAACGAATAATTAGATAAAAAAGGATTGTTATTATTAAAACCATTATCGCTACATCCCATAAACAAAGGAAGTAGAAGCAGTAGAAGCAGTGATTTTTTCATGTTTTAAAATAAGTTGGAACTATTAGTAAAACAAATTTAAATTATTTAACTTTGAAATAGATATGATTAACATATAATTATAGACTTTAAAAATTATTAGTATCTTTGTGGAAAGAAATCCCGTCCTGATGGGATTTTTTCTATTTATATAAACGACCAAACTATGAGCGCAATATCTTATTATACCGCAGAAGGATTAAAGAAATTAAGAGAAGAATTAGATTATTTAAAAAATGTAATGCGTCCAAAAGCATCTGCTGATATTGCCGAGGCTAGAGATAAAGGTGATTTATCTGAAAACGCTGAATACGATGCAGCCAAAGAAGCACAAGGAATGCTAGAAATGCGTATTGCTAAACTAGAGGAAGTTCATTCTAACGCGAGATTGATCGATGAATCTAATCTAGACCTATCTAAAGTTTTGGTGCTTTCGATTGTAAAGATCAAAAACCAAACTAACGGCATGGAAATGAAATACACTTTGGTTGCTGAAAGTGAAGCCGACTTGAAAACCGGAAAAATATCAGTTACTTCTCCTATCGGGAAAGGATTGCTAGGAAAATCAGTAGGTGATGTTGCTGAAATCACTGTGCCTAATGGTGTCTTGAAATTTGAAATTTTAGAAATCTCAAGAGAGTAAACCTTACTAGCTAATTTGATTTAAAACCAAAATTGTATTTACGATGAGTTCGATATTCACCAAAATTGTAAACGGAGAAATCCCTTGCTATAAAAATGCCGAAGACGAAAATTATTTGGCTTTTTTAGATGTAAATCCAAATGCCAAAGGGCACACGCTTTGTATTCCTAAGTTTGAAATTGATAAAATTTTCGAAATGGACGAGGCACATTATTTAGGACTGATGCATTTTTCCAGAAAAATCGCTATCGCTCTAGAGCAGGCAGTACCCTGCAAGCGAGTAGGAATGTCGGTGATTGGTCTTGAAGTACCACATGCGCACGTACACCTGATCCCGTTGAATGCCATGGACGAGATTCGCTTTCAAAATAAAGTTACTTTAACAAAAGAAGAATTCGAACAACTAGCAGCCAGCATTGCTTCGAAACTGTAATTTTTAGTACAACCCAATAAATTGGTATGGTTTTCGTTTAAAACCAGATAGTTCCTTCTATTTTAAAAGAAAGCCTCCCCATACCAATGAAATCTCTCCGTTTATTTTTTACTTTATTTTATGTGTCTTTCAGTTTTGGTCAAGCCAAAGCAGATTACAGCAGGATAGACAGTCCCATTTCTAAAATCCCCAGTAGCGCAACCGTTTCTACAGGCGCTATTGCCAATTACATTCAATCTAAATTCAGTACTCCTGATGATAGAATACGAGCCGTATTTTATTGGACAACCGCTAACATCAGTTACGATTTGGCTAATATTAAATCGCTGCAACAAGACCAATTGCTCGAAGATCGAATTGCAAAAACCTTAAAATCCCGAAAAGGAGTTTGTAAAAATTATGCTGAAGTTTTTAGTGATTTAGCCAATAAACTAGGAGTAGAAACTGTAATTATTAGAGGCTATACGAAGCAATATGGCGAAGTCGGTCGTATTCCTCATGCCTGGTGTGCATCAAAAGTAAGTGGCAAATGGTATCTTTTTGATCCTACCTGGGCGGCAGGTTATATTGATGGTGGTCAGTTTAAAAAGCGACTACGAGATACCTATTACAAAGTGCAACCGCAGGAAATGATTAGCTCTCACATGCCTTATGACTATGTGTGGCAGTTTTTAAATTATCCTATTACCAATGCAGAGTTCACTTCAGGAAAACTTTTGCCTTCTAAAGCAAAAAAGTACTTTGATTTTGAACAAGAAATTGCCAAAGCAGCAATGCAAGACGAAGAACAACAACTAATAGCTTCATCAAAAAGAATTCGTGAAAACGGCATTAAGAATGCGATGATTGCTGAGATGCTTTCCTATAACGATAGGAAAATGACTTATGTGCTAGAGGAGCGCTCTTTTGAACAATTGAATCTTATCTTAAAAAAATACAACGAGGGCGTAGCGGAATTGAATCAATTTATTGCCTTTAAAAACAGACAGTTTAAGCCGTTAAAAAATGATAATCTGATCAAAAATATGATTCTGAGTCCCTATGATAAATTGCTGTGGTGCCAAAAGTCATTAGGCAATCTAGGGCAGTTGAGTGATGCTAACAAGCAAAGTGTAAACGGACTCCAACAGTCGTTAAGCGCAGCGCTGCAAATGACAATTGAGCACAAGAACTTTGTTTATCAGTACGTTTCAAAATCGCCAACTAGTCGAGAAAAAATGTTTTATAAAAGAGTGTATTAAGTGGGTTGCCCTTGTATCATGCTTCTTTTTTAAAAATCATTTGCATAGTAGTTCCTTTTCCTATTTCGGACTGCAGTACTTTAATAATTCCTTTATGGTATTCCTCTACAATTCGCTTGGTTAAGGACAATCCCAATCCCCAACCTCTTTTTTTAGTGGTAAACCCAGGTTCAAACACGGTCTTAAATTGGTTTTTACTGATACCGCTGCCGCTGTCTTTAACGCTAATTCTCACCTGATCTTGGTCTTGGCTAATTCGTAAATCGAGACTTCCTTTCCCTTTCATTGCGTCAATCGCATTTTTAACTAGGTTTTCGATCGTCCAGCTGTGCAACGTAGGGTTTAGTTTTACAAAAATAGGTGAATCCGGTGCTTCAAAAGTAAACGCAATTTGTTTTGAAAAACGAGATTGTAAATAGGTATAGGACGCGATGGTTTCGGCAACAATGTCGCTGCGTTCTAAAACAGGCTCGGATCCTATTTTGGAGAAACGTTCGGTTATCGTTTGCAAACGATCAATATCTTTTTCAATTTCGGTAGTAATCGATTCGTCTACATTATCTGCTTTTAATATTTCGACCCATCCTATTAATGAGGAAAGTGGTGTTCCAATTTGGTGTGCCGTTTCTTTGGCCATTCCGGCCCACAATTTATTTTGCGTAGCAATTTTTGTACTGCGGTAAAAATAATAGACCAAGGCAGCAAATAACACGATGATAAGAAGCAAGGCCACTGGATAGTATTTTAGCTTATTTAATAATTCACTATTACCGTAATATAATTTCTGGAAGCGCCCAGGTACATATTCAATAACTATCGGGTCATTATCATTTTTTAAAGTGGCGAGAAATCGAGCAGCGCTATTTTTATCATTAATGATTTCGTCAGCAATATTTACGGTATTAATAATGCTGTCGTTCTCCGTTAAAATAATCGGAATGGTGGTATTGTTACTAAAAATCTGCAAGGGAAGTTCCACATCAGTGTTTTCACCTGCGTTGATAAGCGTTTTTTGTGCTTTGGCCCAAAGGTTCATTTTTAGACGTTCTTCATTTTTAAAAATTTGAAAAAAAGTATAGGTGTTCCAAAGTATCAGAGTAATGATAAAAAAGGAAGTAAAAATAATCAGCCAGCGACTGGTGTTTCGTCTTTCAGAAAACTGCATAGAGTAGATTTTGAGCTATAAATATAACGAAATTTCTATCGGATTATTTTAGATTTTATGGCAATGTTGCGTATTCGCTTTCGATTCTATTTATAAATCCATCGCGACTCTTTTTATACTAGAACGATTTCCTTACTTTTGTAAAGAGATACCTAAAAAAACAAAGCATGATTACGATTGACCCTAAAAGTATTACCACAGCCAAACTACAAGGATACCTGCAAGGTTCAGTAGGACCACGACCTATCGCTTTTGCGAGTACCGTTGATAGTGATGGGAATCCTAATTTATCTCCTTTCAGTTTTTTTAATGTGTTTAGTGCAAACCCGCCAATTCTTGTTTTTTCACCCTCACGTAGAGTTCGTGATAATAGTATAAAACATACGTTAATCAACTGCGAAGCGACTAAAGAAGTAGTTATTAATGTGGTTAATTATGATATGGTACAACAAACCTCATTAGCGAGCACAGAGTATGCTGATGGCGTGAACGAATTCATCAAATCAGGACTAACGCAAGTTCCATCTGATCTTGTAAAGCCTTTTAGAGTGCAAGAATCTCCGGTGCAATTTGAATGCAAAGTAACTCAAATTATTGCCCTTGGTGAGGAAGGCGGAGCTGGAAATTTAGTTTTGTGCGAGGTAGTGAAAATACACATCCATGAAGCCGTTTTAGACGAAAACGGAGCAATAGATCAATATAAAATTGACTTGGTGTCTAGGCTAGGAGGCAATTGGTATGGGAGATCGAACCAAGGTTTGTTTGAAGTGCCTAAGCCATTAACTACGCTGGGAGTTGGTGTAGACGCTATTCCTGAACCTGTTAGAAAAAGTCCTGTTTTCGACGGAAATGATTTAGGTAAATTAGGGAATATAGAAGCCTTGCCTAGCACCGAAGAAGTTAGTATATTTGTAAAAGAAAATTTTTCGATTAAAGGAGTGTTAAGCTCGGATGATCAGGAAAATGTGTACTTAGAAGCGAAAAAGTACTTGAATGAGAATGATGTTTTATCAGCATGGAAAGTGCTTTTGGCAAAAAAATAATTAGAGCAAAACAATTAAATTATAGAAGATGGAAGTTACAGGAAAAATTAAAATGATCGATCAAACTAAAGAAGTTGGATCTGGAGGTTTCAAAAAGAGAGATGTTGTTGTAACAACTGATGAGCAGTATCCACAGCATATTTCTGTACAATTTGTTCAAGATAAATGTGACTTACTAAATAGTTTTCAAGTAGGAGAAGCTGTTAAAATCGATATTAATTTAAGAGGTAGAGAGTGGACTAACGCGCAAGGCGAAACCGTTTACTTCAATACTATTCAAGGATGGAGAATTGCTAAGCTACAAGCTGAAGCTCCGGCTGCAGGACAAGCACCGCCTATGCCAGCTGCACAAGCATTTGCACCAGCTACGAACCTTAATGAGGAAGAGCCAGACGATTTGCCTTTTTAATCAATAGCAATAAAAATAGTAGCCTTGAGAGTAATTTCAAGGCTTTTTTTATGCTTAAAAATTAGGGTTAATCACGGCGCCCAAACCTATTTGATTTCCTATTTGAGGATATACAAAAGCGGTTGTATTTTTTTTCTTAGAAACTCTAAAGGCTTTTAACGGACTCACATGCGAAAAGATAATTCCTGATGCCATTCCTATTCCAGCTCCAGCAAGTACATCTGATGCAAAATGCTTATTATTAGCAAGTCTAAAAGCCGCCGTTGCACCCGCAAATAAAAAGCCACTACTGGCGTACCAAAAATTAGAATCCTTATACTCATAATACAATAAGGTAGCGTTTGTAAACGCGACAGCCGAATGCCCTGAAGGAAAACTTAAATTATCCGATAAGTCGGGACGTTCTCTTTTTGCAATTCGTTTAGCAATTTCAGTTACAATCACAGTCGCAGTATTGGCTACAAGAATATTCACAGTTTGATTTCTATAATTTGTTTTGGATTCAAACCCTAAAGATTTCCCCATATAGATTTGAGCAATGGGAACAAACGGAAAAATATTATCGGCACCGGAACTAAAAGTTGAGCCAAAAATTTTACCTGATTTTGTTTGAATATCACCATTAAACTCCGAATTTAATAAAAAGGCTCCAGTGGTCAATAGCGCAGCCGGAGCTATAAATGATTTGTAAGATAGTTTGTTTTGCACCTTTAAAGAATCCACATTTTGTCCATACATTTGCAATAACGGACTCATCAAAATGAGTAAAAGTAAAAAAAATGTTTTTTTCATTGTAGTAGTTAATTTGATAGTGCTTTGATCAAAAATAGAACTTTATAGTCTAATTATAATAAGAACAACATGTATTATTTATCCCAAGATTTGTTTTTTCCTGACGTATCACTAACGCATTCTTCGGGAATTATTGCCTTGGGTGGCGATTTATCAGCAGCGCGGTTACAGTTGGCCTATAAAAGCGGCATTTTTCCTTGGTTTGAAGATGGCGAACCCATCACGTGGTGGTCGCCTAACCCGCGTATGGTTTTATTTCTAGACGAGTTGGTGGTGACTAAAAGCATGCGAAACATCCTCAACCGCAACATTTTTAAAGTTACTTTTAATCAAAATTTTAGAGAGGTAATTTCTAATTGCCAAAAAATAAAACGCGATGGTCAAAACGGAACTTGGATTACTAATGATATGATCGAAGCCTATTGCAATTTGCATGAACTAGGCATCGCAAAGTCTGTTGAGGTGTGGCAAGATGACCAAATCGTAGGCGGCCTCTACGGGATCGATTTGGGTCATATTTTCTGTGGCGAAAGCATGTTTTCAAAAGTTTCGAACGCAAGCAAAGTCGCCTTTATCACCTTAGTCCGCCATTTGCAGCAGGAAAATTACAAACTCTTAGACTGCCAAGTCTACAACGAACATCTAGAAAGTTTGGGCTGCCGCGAAATACCACGTGAAGATTTCATTTCGATTCTTAAAGATAATAAGTAGAGCCTAATCCAGCTGTTCGGTACAAGTCCTCTGTCAAAACCTTTTTTTCTAAAGTCATAAAAGGAGCTTCCTGTGGTCGCTCTTTTACGCCTAGAAAAAATAGTTTTTTCCCTCCGGGCTTTCCCCTCCCATCTGGGGCAAAACACATCCCTGTCACGAAGAAAATAGTAAGGCCTGAGAAGTTCACTATATAATAAAGCTAAGGAGAACAGTTTCTAAATCTGCTTACATCTAATTTACGTGCGTACCAAAATCAAGTAATTACCATCCACATTAAGACTTTCGACTTTGCAACTCAACAAAAAAATCTGCGGAATCTGCGTGCTACAAGCTGTAATCGAGTTCCTTTATGACTTTTAACTTTCAAACTTTAGGACTTTCGACTTTGCAACTCTGTAACTCTGTAACTCAGTAACTTTGCGACTCAAAAAAAATCCGTGTCATCTGCGTTCTAATTTCCCACAATCGAGCTTCCTTTATGACTTTTGACTTTCAAACTTTAAGACTTTTGACTTTAAGACTTTTGACTTTGCAACTCTGTAACTTTGTAACTCTGCTAATCAGTAACTCAAAAAAAACCTAAAACTTCAACTTCGTAAACTGCCAGTTCAACGTATTAAACAAAACCAACTCATTCCTCAAACAAGGCAATTCCAATATCACCTTCAATGTCTCATGTGCCATCATAGTCCCAATCATACCTGGTAAAGTACCTAGTACACCATTCCTATTACAATTAGGCACATCCTTTGGGTCAGGCAAATCTGGAAACAAGTCTCTCAGGTTTTTACTCTTTCGATGGTTAAAAACAGCAACTTGTCCTTCAAAACCTAAAATACTACCATAAATCAATGTTTTATCCAGACTCACACAAGTATCGTTAACTAAATAACGGGTAGCAAAATTATCAGAACCATCAACAATAATATCAAAGTCATTCAAGATAGAAGTCGCATTCGCTGCAGTAACCTTTTCCGGAATAGCAATAACTTCAATTAACGGATTTAATTTTTGCAAAGTTGCCTTGGCAGTTGCAGCTTTTGATAATCCCACTTGGTCTTCAGTATATAATATCTGACGGTGGAGGTTGTGAATTTCGATAGTATCAAAATCTACAATAGCAATGGTGCCAACACCAGCCGTAGCCAAATATTGTAAGATAGGACAGCCCAGGCCTCCCGCACCGATAACCAGTACCTTGGCTTTTTTAATTTTTGCTTGCCCAGCGTCACCTACTTCAGGCAACATAACTTGGCGGTTGTAACGTAAAAAATCTTGTATAATGCTCATTTTTTTTGAGTAATTAGTAATTAGTGAAAAGTGATTAGTAATTAGTTACTAGTGAAAAGTTATTGGTTAATAGTAATTAGCAAATCGGCTGTCAGTTTGAACAGAGTCGAGAACCTTTTTTAAGTGGTAATTTATTTCATCCTAAGTTTATAGTACTTAGTCAAAAGTAACTAGTGAAAAGTAAATTGAATGTCAGTTAATGTGCGGTTCTTAGACTTACTTAAACGGTATCAAAAACAGCTACCGCTATAAAGGAATTCCCCCTTCGGGGGTTAGGGGGCAAAACTTTTATCCCAATCTTTCCAAACAAGTTCGTAGCCTTTTGATTTAATAATATCAGCAATCTCGGCTACAGTGCGCTCGTCACTAATTTCGAATTGCTCTAGCGATTGGGGATCGACTACATAACCACCGGGATTCGTTTTTGAACCCGCACTCATGCTTGTCGTTCCAATAGGAATAATGTTGTTTCTAAAGTTTTCATTCTCTCGAGTTGAAATCGAAATCTCCAAGTCTTCGTTCCACAAACGATAAGCGCAAATCAGCTGAGTCAAATCTCGATCATCCATGATAAAATTATGCGGATCGGTACCTTCTGCAGGTCGTAATCTTGGAAAAGAAACGGAGTACTTCGTTTGCCAATAGGTTTTTTGTAAGTAATCTAGATGCAAGGCATTGAAAAAACTATCGGTTCGCCAGTCTTCTAAACCCAATAACACACCCAATCCTATTTTGTGTATGCCCGCTTTCCCAATGCGGTCCGGCGTGTCTAGTCTAAAATCAAAGTTGGATTTCTTCCCTTTAGTATGATACTTTTTGTACACCTCCTGATGGTATGTCTCTTGATATACTAACACGGAGTAAACACCAGCTTTATGCAGGCGTTCATATTCTTCTTCCGAAAGCGGTTGTACCTCAATGGAAATAATCGAAAAGTCATTCTTGATCACATCGACAGCGTTTAGAAAGTAGTTGATATTCACCGTATAATTTGCCTCTCCAGCAACTAACAAGACATGGTCAAAACCCAATGCTTTCAATGCTGCTACCTCTTGCCTAATCTCCGAGTCTAGCAACGTTTTTCGCTTAATTTTATTGTCAAGACTAAAGCCGCAGTAGGTGCAAATGTTCTGGCATTCGTTACTCACATATAAAGGAGCATACATTTGGATTGTTTTGCCAAAACGTTTTTTGGTTAGTTCATGGCATTCCTGTGCCATTTCCTCTAAGTAAGGTTGCGCAGCTGGGGAGATCAAAACCAAAAAATCATCCAAGTCTCTCTTAGATTTGGCCAAGGCTTGCTCCACTTGCTTTGGAGTACTAGCATAGATTTTGGATTGGATTTCATCCCAATTATATTGTTCGAAAGTAGATTTGAATGTTGTCATTCTGTTTTGTATTTGCTGAGTTTTTTTGCAAGCAGATTTTGCAGATTTGCGCTGATATTTTACAGGTTATTTGCTACGCGTTTAATATCATTTAAAATTGTTACTGTGTTGAAGTTGACAAGTATGCCAAGCTTTTTATTCGTTAGTTTTAAATAGTTTGTGATTTGTTTATAATGTATAGGAGCTAAATCTGTCACGGACTTTATTTCAATGACTACTTTGTCTTCAACCAATAAATCAATTCTAAACCCTACATCTAAAATGATGTCTTCGTATGGAATATTGATTTCTACTTGTCTTTCAACTTTTAATTCCAACTTAGTTAATTCATAATACAATGCACTTTCATATACAGACTCAAATAAGCCAGGACCAAGTGTATTGTAAACTTTGAATATTGCTCCTCTAATTTCAAATGATATTTCGTTTTCAGTCATTATTAAGAATTTATATTTTATTAAAAGTAATAATTTACCTCCAAATAATTCTTATTACGTGTTTTAAAACATTATAAATCAGCAGATTGTTTTCTAATCTGCTAAAATGTTTTTCATCTGTCAAAATCTGCCAAATCTGCGTGCTAATTAAATTATTTTATATCTGTGAAAAAGATATCGACGGACTTGACGTCATCGCATGTTTATACTTTCGCCCTAATCTAACTTCATCATAGAGCAATAAACTATTCATACAAAAACGACGTCAACGGACTCGATGCCATAGCATGTTTATACTGTTGTCCTAATCTCGCTTCATACGCTTTTCTACCAGCAATTACGGCCTCTTTAAAAGCCTCTGCCATTAGTTTAGGATTTCCTGCAACGGCAATAGCGGTATTTACTAAGACAGCATCAGCGCCTAATTCCATTGCTTTCGCAGCATCCGATGGTGCACCAATTCCCGCGTCAATAATCACAGGAACTTTAGATTGTTCGATAATAATTTCGAGAAAATCGATTGTCTTAAGTCCTTTATTGCTCCCTATAGGCGAGCCTAATGGCATCACGGCAGCCGTTCCATCATCTTCTAATCGCTTGCACAAAACAGGATCAGCATGAATGTAGGGCAATACAATAAAACCTAGCTTGGCTAATTCTTCTGTGGCCCTCAAAGTCTCGATAGCGTCTGGCATTAAATATTTAGGATCAGGATGGATTTCTAGTTTTAGCCAGTTGGTTTCTAATGCTTCTCTGGCTAGTTGAGCTGCAAAAATTGCCTCTTTAGCGTTTCTTGCTCCAGAGGTGTTGGGTAATAAATTAATGTGTACATGCTGCAGGTGTTTCAAAATAGCATCTGTTTCTGTTTCGAGATCGATGCGTTTTAAAGCTACGGTAACCAACTCACTTTCTGAAGCTAAGATGGCTTCTTCCATTTGGGCATTCGAACCAAATTTTCCCGTTCCTAAAAACAAACGAGATTGCAATATTTTATCCCCTATTTTAAATAATGATGGTTCCATAAAGGTCGTTTTTAAGTAGTTTGATTGTCTTTTTTTTATGTTCTGATTGTGTTATTAGTCCCGAAATAGCAACGCCATAAACTCCAGTTTCCATTAATGCAGAAACATCGTCTGTTGTAATGCCGCCTATAGCATACACAGGCGTAGTAAGTCCGTTGTTTTTCATCTCTGTTAGGATGTTTTTATAGCCGTCAAGACCTAAAATCGGACTCAGTTTTTCCTTTGTAGTTGTGAATCGAAACGGACCCAATCCTATATAATCACAGCCGTTTTTTATGTGGTTTTGAATATCTTCAAAAGTATTTGCAGTCGCTCCAATGATTTTCGTGTCTCCTAGAATGCTGCGTGCTTCGGTTATCGACATATCGGTTAATCCAAGGTGTACGCCGTCTGCAGCGATTTGCTGCGCGAGATAAACATTGTCGTTGATGATAAAATTCGATAAGTACTCTTCGCATAAAATTTTTACGGCGACCGCCAAAGCAAAAGTTTCTTCAGGGGAATGATTTTTAAAACGAAGCTGAATCCATTTGCAACCGCCGTCTAAAGCTTCATGAATATTTCTAGTTTGCTCCTCAACCGAGTTTCCTTGCGAGATGTATTGTAATTTGTTAAACATTATGATATCCTAGTTTTGTGTGGTTAGACAATAAGTAATTTTCGATATAAATTTTAGCGTTTTTGCACGCATTTAATTCCGTTTCACCCTTAGCAAGATTAGCTGTAATCGCTGAGGATAATACACAACCCGAACCATGCTTTTCATTTACATCAGTATGACGTGGTTCTAAAATATAAAATCGATCTTTAGTATATAAATAATCTACTCCAAGTTCGTTAGGGTTGTGACCACCTTTAAGTAAAACACCGCAATATTTTGACAGCATTTCGGCTATAGATTCAGGATCTGTTTCTTCCTGCGATAGCTTTATGATCTCATTATAATTGGGAGTGATTAAATCTATTTCGCTTAAAATGAGTTTTAGAGATTCGTAGTTTTTAATTTCCAAAAAATCAAATGTAGTCGAGGATTATACAACAGTATCCCAAACAATATTAGTTGCTGGAGCAATTTCCCTAATCAGTGAAACGATGGTTCCTAAATAAAATAATGAAGGAACAATCCCAATCTTTACTGCCTTAATCGGATACGTTTCAAAAAGTCTTTGCACGGAACGAATGCTAAATTCTAACGAAGTCCACTCAATTTCATGAAAATTGTTTTCTGTCTGGATTGTATTTGCGGTATTGATAGCTAGACCATAGACTTGATGCTGTTCGAATGTCTTACAGTCAGCCAAGATTCCGGCACCTCCTGAAGGATCAAAACCGGCAATACTTATTACAAATGGGCGATTTTCTGGCATAATTTAAAATTTTGAATGGGTTGATTACTGTTCCAAATACTTCCTAATAGCGCTACATCATCAAATCTAAGTTGGTAGGTTTTCTCTATATTCTCAATTGAGATTCCTCCCAAAGCCACTAGTTTAGTTTTGCAATTGGTTCGCTGTGTTATGGCTTTAACTGCGTCCAAATCAGATTTATAATCCGGTTTGGAAATACTTTGATAAATCGGACTCAAAAAGGCGTATTCAAAACAACTTTCAAGTTGGTTAAAATCAGCCATTGTATGAATCGAAGTCGATTTGATATAAACATCGTTATTATTTGTTGATTCTAAATCCAAAGCTGCTCTGGCACTTTCAGTAAAATGAATGCGGGAAATTCCAAATTCATTTGTTACTTGATGCTGCTGATGTAAAACCAATCGCGATCGAAATTCAGGATATACTTTCGATAAAAACTGCCTTAGTTCTTCAACTGAATAATTAGGTTTGCGCACATGAAGCAACTCCAATCCACACTCAAAAAGAGCGTGAATGGTGTTGGTTTCATTTTCTATAGGAATTGGATTCGTGATTACAATCATAATCTTGACTCTTGGATCTTTATTCTGTTTTCTTTTTGGCTTAACTATAAATCTCTTTTCCTTGCTCAATAAACTCCTCTGATTTTGCTGCCATTCCTTTTTCAGCTTCGGCAACGTCACGGATTTCCTGTGATATTTTCATAGAGCAGAATTTAGGTCCGCACATCGAGCAAAAGTGTGCAATCTTAGCGCCTTCAGCAGGCAAAGTTTCGTCGTGAAATTCTCTTGCGGTATCAGGATCAAGTGATAAATTAAACTGATCTTCCCAACGGAATTCAAATCTAGCTTTACTTAAAGCATTGTCACGGTATTGAGAACCCGGATGCCCTTTGGCTAAATCAGCAGCGTGGGCCGCAATTTTATAGGTAATCACACCATCTTTCACGTCTTTTTTATTGGGTAAACCAAGGTGTTCTTTTGGCGTTACATAACACAGCATCGCACAACCGTACCAACCAATCATAGCAGCACCAATAGCTGATGTAATGTGATCGTAACCTGGAGCAATATCAGTCGTTAGTGGGCCAAGAGTGTAAAAAGGCGCTTCGTTGCAATGTTCCAATTGTTTCTCCATGTTTTCCTTAATCATGTGCATGGGTACGTGACCAGGACCTTCTATAAATACTTGCACATCGTGTTTGAAAGCAATTTTAGATAACTCACCTAAAGTTTCTAATTCGGCGAATTGTGCAGCATCATTCGCATCTGCAATAGAACCTGGACGCAAACCATCACCAAGAGAGAAAGCAACATCGTATTGCTTCATGATCTCGCAAATGTCTTCGAAGTGGGTGTAAAGAAAGTTCTCTTTGTGGTGAAACAAACACCATTTAGCCATGATCGAACCTCCACGAGATACGATTCCCGTAACTCGCTCAGCAGTTAGGTGAATGTAACGCAATAGCACGCCCGCGTGAATGGTGAAATAAGAAACACCTTGTTCTGCTTGTTCGATCAGTGTGTCGCGAAAAACCTCCCAAGTTAAATCTTCGGCAATTCCGTTAACTTTTTCCAAAGCTTGGTAGATAGGTACGGTTCCAATAGGCACGGGAGAATTACGGATGATCCATTCTCTGGTTTCATGAATGTTTTTTCCAGTCGATAAATCCATGATGGTATCAGCTCCCCAACGGCAAGCCCAAACTGATTTTTCTACTTCTTCTTCAATGGTTGAGGTTACAGCACTATTCCCGATGTTAGCATTAATTTTCACTAAGAAATTACGCCCTACAATCATTTGTTCACTTTCAGGGTGGTTGATGTTGTTAGGGATTATAGCGCGACCAATGGCTACTTCGTTACGAACAAATTCGGGTGTGATTGGCCCCACCCCAGCCCTCCCCGAAGGGGAGGGAGTGTTTGCGCCCCAGCTATAGCCTTTGTGCTGGCATTGCATCGCGGCAGTTTGCTTTTCTAATTGTTGGTATTTTTGGTTTTCACGAATCGCAATGTATTCCATTTCTGGAGTGATAATGCCTTGTTTTGCGTAGTATAGTTGGGAAACGTTAGCTCCTTTTTTAGCTCGCATGGGTTTGTGTAAATATTCGAAACGAAGGTGGTTTAATTTTTCATCGCGTAGTCTTTGCTTTCCGTAATCAGAGCTAATTTCAGTTAGCTCTTCCACATCATTGCGGTCTAAAATCCACTGCTCACGAATGCGAGGCAACCCTTTTCGAATATCGATTTCTATATTGGGATCGGTGAACGGTCCTGATGTATCGTATATAGTAACTGGTGGATTTTTTTCGATACGACCGTTAGACATTTTGGTGTCAGCTAGTGTGATTTCGCGCATGGCAACTTTGATCGGATGGATTTCACCGTCGATATATACTTTTCTTGAATTGGGAAAAGGTGTTCTTGAAATTTTTTCTTCGTTTGTCATTTTTATGAGTTTTGAGGTTGTAGCGTTTATTTGATTGTATTGTCTTTTAATGGACGGATTTATTCGTATAGCATGTTTTCAAGTCTGTTTTGGTTCTAGTTTATTGGCACGCTGCTTTAAATAGTTATCAAGTCAAATGTTTTTAAGTCTGTTTTGGTTTTGATTTATTGGCACGCAGATATAGCGGATTTTTGCAGATTTTTAAAAAACAGTAATTGATACTTACTAATCACTAATTACTATTCACCAATCACCAATCACTAATTACTATTTACCCTCCTTGAGTTGCGGAAATAATTAAAATGGTATCAGTTTCTTTAAGGGGATGGGAATTCCAATTGGATTTTGGAATCACGGTGTCGTTGATGGCTATGGCGATTCCGTTTTGTTTTTCGGGAATTTCCAAGTCAAGAAGTGCCTGAACAGTTAAGTTACTGCTGGAAAAATGTTTGTTTTGATTGTTGATTTTAAGTTCCATTCCTTTTAAATTTAGTATAGTTATACTTTAGGAATGGCTACAAGTTGTCCCAAAAAGGGACCATAGAAGTCATCGTACTTTTCCCTACGCTAGTATGAACTAGATCAGGTTCAGAGGGTAATTCTCAGCCTACAAAGTTGTAGACACCCCTAAAGTGAGCCACAAATGTAAGGGTTTTTTTAGTTTGAAGATTTTTTTTTCAAGTTAAATTTTTATCATCAAATAGTGATTTTTGTGAAATCAGCCAATCTTGAGTAAAGGATAGCCATTGAAAATCAGCTTTTTTTCCAGCAGTTTTCCACATGGTCATTGACCATTCCAGTGGCTTGCATAAAGGCATACATAACCGTAGAACCGACAAATTTAAAGCCTCTTTTTTTTAAATCTTTGCTTATTTTATCCGAAAGTGGAGTAGTAGCAGGCACGTCTTTCAACGTTTTTGGGTTACTGATGAGAGGTTTTCCTTCTGTGAACTGCCAAATATATTTGGAGAAGGAACCAAATTCTTCCTGGATTTTAATGAAGTTTTGGGCATTGGTTACAGCCGAATATACTTTGAGTTTGTTGCGGATGATACCAGCATCTTGTAATAAATCGAGTATTTTATCATCGTTGTATGCTGCTATTTTTTTATAATCGAATTGGTCAAAAGCAGCTCGGAAGTTTTCTCTTTTGTTGAGAATGGTAATCCAGCTCAAGCCTGCTTGAAAAGTTTCAAGTAGTAAAAATTCAAATAATGTAGCATCATCATAAACGGGGGTTCCCCATTCTTGATCGTGGTATTCTTTATACAAATCGCTGGACAAACACCAGCCACATCTTGGTTTATCATCTGTGATATTATTCATTGTGCAGGTATTTTTCGATTACGGAATGCCCCAAATAAATTAAAGGAGTCAAGGCAATGGCGATAATAAGCTTTACAAAATAACCTGTAAAAGCCGATGCTATAAAGACTTCGGTGGTCATTTTACCCGTCATCCAAAAGGCGATACCTAGAACTATGAAACTATCAAATAATTGGGAGATAACGGTTGATCCCGTACTGCGCAACCAGATCATTTTGTTACCCGTTTTGTTTTTTAGAAAATGAAAAATAGTAACATCAATCAGTTGTGAAACCATGAAGGCGGTGATACTCCCAACTATAATCCACA
>NZ_JAQWTM010000047.1 GCF_029242675.1 Flavobacterium sp. | reverse complement strand
TGCTCCTGAAGATATTGACTACACTGTCTAAGCCTTGTTCTCTACTACGTAATTGTAATGATTGCACGTATTTTTCGGCAATCCTTTTACTAGCTCCCATCACATTACTTGGGTTAACTGCTTTATCTGTAGAAACCATCACAAACTTTTTTACGTGATGTAAACAAGCTAAATCAGCTAGATTTTTAGTTCCTTGAACATTTGTATGAATGGCTTGCGCCGGGTTGTCTTCCATTAAAGGAACGTGCTTGTAAGCTGCAGCGTGATACACTACGTGTGGCTGGTATTTTCTAAATATTTCGTCAAGCGCTTCTCTATTTCGAACATCAGCAATTACACTGTAAATCTTCGTTTTGGTTTTTACATTTCCAATTTCTAAAGTTAAACTATGCAAAGGTGTTTCTGCTTGATCTAAGATGATAACACTCTTTGGGTTAAAATTCAACACCTGTCTCACAATTTCGCTACCAATAGAACCAGCACCACCTGTGATTAATATAGTCTTATCTTTTAGTTGTTTGGATATTGAATTATTATCTAATACGATTGGCTTTCTATCTAGCAAATCTTCAATTTGGATTTTCTTTACCTTTTGTGAGATCTCTTTTTGATTTTCCCAGTTTGAAATCACAGGCACGTTATACACTTTATAATTGTGCTCTAGGCATTGATCTACTATAAGCAGCTGTTCGTCTTTAGATAAACTCTTGTCTGCTATAATTACTGCAACAGCTCCTACGGTTCGCATTAACGTTGGTAGCTTTTTCTTTTGAATCAATATTGGTAAATCCAACATTCTCTTAGAAGCATTCTGGTTATTTTTATCTACAAAACCAACAATTTTAAAACGCGACGGACTCTCAAATTTCAATGCATTAGCCACTGAAATAGCATTAGCATCTGTTCCATAAATTACCGTTCGAATAAGATTTGCAGACGTATTATCTGCAACGTACATATCAAAAGATTGCTTCACGATTACACGATATAGAAAAAGTCCACAAAACGATAACACCGTATTAATGAATAACCCTGTATTTAAAACAATTTTAGTATCAAAAAGTACAACACATACAAAGTTGATGAAGATAAATACTAGGAAAACAGAAGACTGAGAGAATAAAATTTTAACAGCATCTACAAAAGAAGAGTGCCTAACAATGCCAGAATAGGTACTGTAAAGCCAGAAGAAAAATATATTCAATCCAAAAAAGCTGCACAAAAAAAGCACACTATGATTGGTCAAGATATACTCTAAGCCAGTGCCTTTAAAAATAAGGTAGGTGAAAATAAATGCAAAAAGCAAAACAAAAACATCAAGCATAATAATAATCCACCTTGGCAGGTAGCTTAAATTAGTGATATTAAGTTTTAGTAGTTTCTCAAAAAACTTACTCTTGATCTGTTTTTTGAAATATTTCTTTACGTTGTTATCCATTTTTATTCTAGTATACCAATTAATTTAAATTACCACTTTACTTAAAAATTAAATTTTAACTTTTAAAAGTTTCAAAAGGTATTCACCATAACCAGATTTCTTTAAAGGCTCAGCAAGTTCTTTAAGTTGTTGTTCTGAGATAAAGCCTTGTCTCCAAGCAATCTCCTCGATACAACCCACTTTAAGTCCTTGACGCTCCTCTAGAACTTGAACAAATTGTCCTGCTTGCATCAAACTATTGAAAGTTCCTGTATCTAACCAAGCTGTACCTCTACTTAAGATACCTACTTTAAGTTTTCCTTGTTCTAAATAGACTTTGTTTACATCTGTAATTTCGTACTCACCACGGGGGCTAGGTTTAATATTTTTAGCAATCTCAACTACAGAGTTATCATAAAAATACAATCCAGGTACAGCATAATTGGATTTTGGTTTTAGTGGCTTCTCTTCTATAGAAAGCGCTTTAAAATTTTCATCAAAGTCTACAACACCGTATCGTTCTGGATCGGAAACATGGTACGCAAATACCACACCACCCTCCGGTTTTGTATTTGAACGTAACAATTCTTGCATATTAGAACCAAAGAAAATATTATCACCTAGAACTAAGG
>NZ_JAQWTM010000044.1 GCF_029242675.1 Flavobacterium sp. | reverse complement strand
AAACCTACGTGATGGGTATGACAAAAATAGCATCTAATCTTGAGGCTGCAAAAAAGGAAAACTCCGTAATTACTTTAGAAAAAGATTATAAAACCAAGTACGAAGGCTTTGATCCCAATGCACCTGAAACTATGATAGGCCTGACTTTGATGCAGGAAGAATATTTGGAAAATAGTATTGCTTTAGCAAGTAAGGTGGAAGATAAATTTGAAGCACTTGGTAAAAAAATTAGAGGAGGAGGAGTAAAGCAAGCTCCTTACATGGTACTTCACAAAGCGTATATGCCAAGGGTTTTAATCGAAATGGGTTTTATTTCTAACTATACCGAAGGAAATATACTCGACTCAGAAGAAGGTCAGAATGAGATAGCGAAAGCAATTTCAGATGCTATTTTGAGCTATAAAAACGAATATTATGGAAGCGAATAAGTTTAAATTAGAAATGCGCTTTTAACAGATATAGTATTTTTAATAACTTTTATGAAATAGTGTAGAGCCAAGACAACTACTTTAAATAAAGTTCAAAACTCAGTCTTAGCCTTAAATTATAAAAAGTAAACCACAAAAATTTTGGTTTGATAGTAAAGTCGCAGGGAATTAGTAGTTAAAGATGTTGTTTTTGTGATGATGAAACTTCTGATTATGAGAGATCTAAAATGACACTAAATGAAGTACGATAAATCGGGTTAGGTAGTACCTATCAGGCACCAATTGATGATGGCTATAAAATCAGTATTTAAGAAGCAATTAAATAGGCTTAGTTTTGATTTTTTATTATTAAATTTGCAATAAATAAAAATATATTTTGAAATTATCAAGAGAAATTAAAACGGCAATTCTAGTAATTGCATCCCTTTTATTATTTATTTGGGGTTACAGTTTTTTGAAAGGAAGAGAACTTTTTAGTACCTACACGACTTTCTACGCTGAATATGATTCTGTGGAAGGATTACCTAATTCCGCACCAGTGACTTTGAATGGTCTAGTAATTGGTAAAGTGACTGTTATTAAAATCAATCCTAGTACCGGTAAATTAATGGTGGAAATGCAGGTTAAAACTGATTTTCCTATTTCAAGGTCAAGTAAGGCGACCATTTATGAGCCAAGTTTTATTGGAGGAAAGCAAATTGCCATTGAGCCCAATTTTCAGGACAAAGAATTAGCAATGGATGGACAATTATTGGTAACTGATGTTCGTGTTGGTTTAGTTGAGTCATTAGGGAATCAATTGAGTCCTATTCAAGCGAAGTTGGATAAGATATTGACAAATGCCGATGTGCTACTGACGGGAATAAACAATGTTTTGGATAAAAAAACGCAAGAGGATTTAAAAGTTAGTTTATCTGAATTAAGTCAAACTATGGTTCAATTTCGTAAAGCATCCTCTACTGTTAATGTGATGCTGGATGAGAACAAAACACAAATTAAAGGTGTTGTCACTAATTTTAATAAAGTTTCAGGAGATTTTGCACAAATATCGGATTCTATCAAAAAAGCTAATTTAGGTAAAACCGTTCGGGATATTAATGCCACAATAGCAAAAGTAAACGCGATAATGAAAGGCCTAGAATCAGGTAAAGGAAGTATGGGTAAATTGCTTAATGATGATGCATTATATTCCAATCTTGAAAAATCGTCAAGGGAATTGGAGTTACTTCTTCAAGATGTGCGCTTATATCCAACGCGATACGTAAATATTTCTTTGTTCGGCAAGAAAAACAAACCTTATACTGGTCCACCTTCAGATACAATTAAAAAACAATAAAACTAGCATTTATGAGCTACTTAGATAATGTATTATTTGCCATTGTATTAGCAATTGGTTTTGGTTATTTTTTTATAAATATCAAGAAAATAATTAGAAATATCAATCTTGGAATTGATGTAGATAGAAAGGATAACCCTAGCGAAAGATGGAAAAACATGGCCATGATTGCTTTGGGGCAGTCAAAAATGGTGAAACGCCCAGTAGCGGGAATTATGCACATCATCGTTTATTTAGGATTTATAATTATCAATATTGAATTACTTGAAATCATTATTGATGGATTGTTTGGTACGCATAGAGTTTTTGCTTTTTTAGGCACAACCTATAACGTTTTGATTGCATCTTTTGAAATATTAGCAGTTTTGGTACTTTTTGCTGTAGCTGTATTTTGGATCAGAAGAAATGTAATTAGACTAAAACGTTTTATACATTCTGATTTAAAAGGATTTCCTAAGAATGATGCAAACTATATTCTTTATTTTGAAGTTGTACTGATGACTTTATTTTTGCTAATGAATGCAACTGATTTGCATTTGCAAAATGTACCAGGTGGTTTTTCACACTTTATTAAAGCTGGATCTTTTCCAATAAGTCAATTCATTGAGCCGATCTTTAACGGAATGTCGAATGAATTGGTTATGTTATTGACCGAGGTTTTTTGGTGGATGCATATCGTTGGGATCTTAATCTTTATGAATTACTTGTATTTTTCAAAACACCTACACATTTTATTGGCTTTCCCAAATACCTATTTTGCTGATTTGAACCCATTAGGTGAGTTTGATAATTTAGAAGCGGTAACTAAGGAAGTGAAGATGATGATGGATCCTAACGCAGACCCGTTTGCGGCAGCGCCTCCAGCAGCAGAGGGAGAAGTTCCAGCTAAGTTTGGTGCTAGCGATGTCCAAGATTTGAATTGGGTACAATTACTTAATGCATATACGTGTACGGAATGCGGTAGATGTACTTCGTCATGTCCAGCTAATCAAACCGGGAAAAAATTGTCTCCACGTAAGATTATGATAGATACAAGAGATCGTTTAGAAGAAGTGGGTAGAAATATAGATGCTAATAAAGGTATATTTATTCCAGATAATAAAACATTATTAAACGATTATATAACTACCGAAGAATTATGGGCATGTACCTCATGTAATGCTTGCGTTGAAGAATGTCCCGTAAATATTAGTCCGTTATCAATCATTATGGATATGCGTCGCTACCTAGTAATGGAGCAAAGTGCAGCGCCAATGCCGTTAAATGCTATGATGTCTAACATTGAAAATAATGGTGCACCATGGCAATATAACCAACAAGATAGATTGAACTGGAAAGACGAAAACTAATATTTTAATAGTTAAAGTTCAAAGAAAATAAGCTGAAAAGCGATAACCGAATAAAAAATTAAACAATGTCAGAAAATTTAATTGTGCCTACTATGGCAGAGATGTTAGCTCAAGGAAAACAACCTGAGGTATTATTTTGGGTAGGTTGTGCAGGTAGTTTTGACGATAGAGCAAAAAAAATAACTAAAGCATTTGTACGTATTCTAAACCGTGCTAATGTTCCTTTTGCAGTACTTGGTACTGAGGAGAGTTGTACTGGAGATCCAGCTAAAAGAGCCGGGAATGAGTTCTTGTTTCAAATGCAAGCCATGATGAATATTGAGGTGCTAAATGCATATGAAGCTAAAAAAATCGTTACGGCTTGCCCACATTGCTTCAATACTTTAAAGAATGAATATCCGGAGTTAGGTGGTCAATACGAAGTGGTACATCACACGGAATTTTTAAAATCATTATTAGATGATGGTAGACTAACAATCGAAGGTGGACAGTTTAAAGGAAAGAAAATAACATTTCACGATCCGTGCTATTTAGGTAGAGCCAATAAAATTTATGAGGCACCACGTGAGTTAATTGAAAAATTAGACGTGGAACTTGTAGAAATGAAGCGTTCTAAGGCAAATGGTTTATGTTGTGGAGCAGGTGGAGCTCAAATGTTTAAAGATGCTGAACCAGGAAACAAAGAGGTAAATGTATTGAGAACTGAAGATGCACTTGAAGTACAGCCTGATATTATTGCAGCGGGTTGCCCTTTTTGCAATACGATGATGACAGACGGAATCAAAAATAAAGAGAAAGAAGGCGAAGTTCAAGTAATGGATATCGCAGAGTTAATTGCTAATGCACAAGATTTGTAATTAAGTTTCCAAAAAAATTGGTATGCGAAAATTTCATTCGCATAGCAGTTGAAAAAGCTTTCAATTAAAAAACAAAATTAAAACATGTACGTACCATTTGAAGATTTACCAGAAGAATCCCGTGTTTGGATTTATCAATCCAATAGAAAATTTTCTGATGCGGAGTTTGCTGAAGTAGAGACAGCCTTGCGTTCTTTTCTTGATGGATGGGCTGCACACGGTACTAGTTTAGAATCATCTTATCAATTAAATTACAATCGATTTATTATTATAGCAGTAAACCAAGATGTTCAAGCTGCAACGGGATGCTCAATAGATGCTTCAGTTGAATTTATTCAGAGTTTAGAAAAGAAATATACGGTAGATTTGTTAGATAAAATGAATGTAACCTTTAAGTTAGGGGAACATATTGCTCACAAACCACTACTTGATTTTAAAAAAATGGTGAAGGACAAAGCAGTTACTGAAAATACCATCGTTTTTAACAACCTTATAAATAATATAGAAGAATTTAAAGAGTCGTGGGAAGTACCCGCAATTGACAGTTGGCACAGTCGCTTTTTTTAAATGACTCTAAGGATACTTAAGTTTATATAGAACATCTGAAAAAATTCAGATGTTTTTTTTTGCTCTATTTTAACTCTGACTTGATTTTCTAGAAAATAGTGTTGCTGCTGTGATAGTATGTCGTTAGTAAAAGCAACAAAGTTGATTCAAGTAGATGAAAAGTTTAACATTTAAAAAGGTATTTCCTTGCCGATTTCAAATGAAGTCCGCTTGATTTTTATTAAATTCGTTCCATTAAATTACATACATGAGAATTGCAATAGTTTGTTATCCAACATTTGGAGGAAGTGGTGTCGTAGCTACTGAATTAGGTTTAGAATTAGCGCGCCAAGGGCACGAGGTGCA
>NZ_JAQWTM010000039.1 GCF_029242675.1 Flavobacterium sp. | reverse complement strand
GCGACCGTTTACCATGGAATACAACCTTTGACTTAGGTATCCAACATCAAATTGCCATTGCAGGAAATAATAAGATTGAATTACGCGCCGACATTTTTAATGTATTGAATGCCGAAAATTTAAGCGGATACAGCAACAACGCAACACAAAGCAACCAGATACAAGGTGGTTCAAGTGCAAGCGGATTGTTTACCCAAAGAAACGCTTCGCCACCAAGACAGTTTCAGTTTAGCGTTCGTTACTTATTTTAAATAAAACAAATAGGGATGGAGGTATTCTCTTGAACTATGTATAAATTCGCGTTAGGGATAGCAACGGCATCTCCCAAGGCATAAAACAGGGCTTTTTTTAGCCTTGTTTTATGTCCATTGGGAATACAGTGAATAGCCCGACCCTTGTGGTAACGCCCAACTAAAAAATAAAATATGTTTGTACTAAATGCAAATGAGCCTACTGAATTAGCTGCTTACTTACAATCCCAAAATTGGATTGAACCTATGGAATCGATTGTTTCTATTTCTAAACCAGGAGAGGGAAATATGAATTGCGTTTTGCGAGTAAAAACGGCTACGCGCTCCTTTATTGTTAAGCAATCGAGAGGCTATGTCGAGAAATATCCGCAAGTAGCGGCGCCTGCTGAGCGTGCGGTTACGGAAGGTGCTTTTTACGAAAAAGTAGCTACAGTTGCTGCAATTCAAAGTATAATGCCTAAGATTTTAGGGCTCGATCCTAAGTCTAACGTCATTGTTTTGGAAGATTTAGGAGAATCTAGCGATTATACTTCTTTGTATCAATTAGACCAAAAACTGGAAGCGGCCCAACTTACGCAATTAGTAATGTATTTAAATGGTTTACACCAAAGTTTTCAAAAAACAGTCATTGATGATGAGCTGGAAAATAAGGAAATGCGCAGCTTGAATTACGAGCACATTTTTGAGTATCCGTTTCGAATCGAGAATGGGTTTGATTTAGATGGTATTCAGCCTGGTTTACAAGCTTTGGCCTTGACTTATAAAAATGATGAGCAGTTAAAGCATAAAATAGGTGCGTTAGGCGCGTTGTATTTATCGAAAGGAAAGTACTTGCTCCATGGTGATTATTATCCTGGGAGTTGGCTTAAAACGGGAGACGGAATAAAAGTAATAGATCCAGAATTTTGTTTTTACGGCTTGCGCGAATTTGATCTAGCGGTTATGTTGGCCCATTTGTACATCACGCAGCAGGAAGAAGGAGTGATCGCATTTGTAAAAGAAAATTACAGTCAGTTTAGCGAGTTGAATTCGACTATTTTGAATGGTTTGATTGGAACTGAAATCATGCGCCGATTGATAGGATTAGCACAATTGCCATTGCAAATGGACTTAGAAATGAAGGCAGATTTACTAAGGTTTGCCAAAACTTTAATTTTAGAACAAGATGAAAAATAAAATAGTACTTTTTGCTTTTTTGCTTACGGCAACACTGCAAGCTCAAACCAAAGTTTGGTTCGACACGGATTTGATGATTGGAATGCCTGATAAAACACCACGTGAGGTCGATGATGGGATTACGCTAATCATGGCTTTGAAGCAACCGCAAATAGAAATTGTAGGGATTAGCTCTATTACTTACGTTGATTACAGTTACGATGTAATCAATAAAATATTGAAATGGCACAACAAAGGAGCTGCAATTCCAGTATACAAAGGTTCTCCAAATGCTGATGATATAGGTGTCGAGAATGATGGAACGAGAGCGTTGTATGAGGCTTTGAAAAAAGAGAAGCTGACCATATTAGCTTTAGGACCCATGACTAATATTGCGACCTTAATCAAAAATCACCCCGATATTATTCCGCAAATCGAAAAAATATCTATTTGTGCGGCACGAACTCCCGGATTACCTTTTAATCCAGGAAACGGAAAACTAAATGTGTTTGATTACAATTATGAGTTCGACTATAAATCGATGGATATCGTTTTAGATTCGGCTATACCTTTAGTATTTGCAGGTTATGAACCAAGTTCGTACACCTTTATTGGGAATATCGATTTGGCTAGCTTAGATCAAAATGAAGAAGCAGATAAATGGTTGTTCGATATTGTACAGCCTTGGATGGAGAAAAACGAAAAGTTTTTTGGCGTTCGCGGCTTTATACCTTTTGACTGTTCGACCTTAGGGGTTATTACGCATCCTGATTATTTTACCTATTACAAAGACATTCCTATTAAAGTCAATTATCGAAAAAATGATGCTTTGACTGTACAGCCTACCGTACCCTTCAAAAACTTTTTAGAGGTGTCCTATAAATACAAGACAAAAAAGAAGGTTGATTATGCCATTAGAGCTTTGCAAGGTTTTGAAGAGAAGATTTTAGAAACGCTATCTGTCAAAAACTAACAAAACTTTAGGACTTGTTTGAAAACCAAGCTTGTGTAATAGTCGTAAATTACAAGATAGAAAGGCAGGTTACTTTATTGCAAGGCGCAAAGACCTTTTAATCAATTGATAACTAATAGTAAACAGTATAAAATGAAAATAGTAAGTTACTTATTCGTGTTCTTTATAGTGATCAGCTGTACGAATGCACAAACGAAAAAATTGTCATTAGAACCTAAAAAAGGACAAGCAGTTGCTGTTTTTGCCGAAGGATGTTTCTGGTGTAGTGAACATGTTTTTGAAGCTGTAGTAGGTGTAAACGAGGTGATCTCTGGTTACAGCGGTGGTACAATGAAAAACCCATCATACGAGCAAGTTGGATCGAATAGAACAGGTCATGCGGAGGCGATTGCCGTTTTTTACGACCCAAAAGTGATTTCGTATAAAGAGTTGGTGAATGTGTTTTTTGCATCGCAAGACCCAACTACTCCTAATCAGCAGGGACCAGATAAAGGTTCGTCCTATCGTTCCATTGCTTTTTACAAAGATGCAAATGAGAAAAAAATCATCGAGGATAAAATCAAAGATTTGACCGCTAAGAAAGTATTTTCAAATCCGATTGTGACAGAGGTAAAGCCAGTTAGTGATTTCTACGAAGCCGAAGATTACCATCAAGATTATGTAAAAAACAATCCAAATCAGCCTTATGTAAAGGGGGTTTCGGTTCCGAGATACAATAAGTTTAAAACAACTTATAAAGGAAAGTTAAAACCCAAAAGCTAAAATTATGAAACGATACCACCAATTAATTGCCACGATATTAATTTCCTTTAGTTTTATTGCTTGCCTGCAAGCAAGTAAAGGAAAGAAAGAAACTGCAGCGACCGATAACAAAGTAGTAGTAGCGCAACAAGCTACTCTTTCGCTCTCAGACACTATTTTGAAAAAAGTAGTAAAAACGGATGCGGAATGGAAAAATGAGCTGACTCCTAATCAATATTATGTATTACGTGAAAAAGGAACTGAGCGTCCTTTTCAGAATGAATACCATGACAATCACAAAAAAGGAACGTATTACTGCGCCGGTTGTAACTTGCCGTTGTTCTCCTCAAAAACAAAATTTGATTCAGGTACAGGATGGCCTAGTTTTTATGATGTTTTAGACAAGAGTAGGGTAAACGAAGTAGTAGATAAAAGTGCAGGAATGATTCGTGGCGAAATCGTATGTGCGCGTTGCGAGGGACATTTAGGACATCTTTTTGACGATGGTCCTAATCCTACGGGATTGCGTTATTGTATGAACTCAGCTTCATTGACATTCCAAGAAACAAAGTAATGATTTGGTTAATTATTCGAAAAAAGGGCGTTTATTTCATCTGAAATAAACGCCCTTTTGGGTTTTACTATGTAGTAGGCTGATTTACTTGTACAACTGTGGTAAAATATAATTTTTGAAAATTTTCTCTGGCTGCTGCGATTTACCGTTTCTATAATTTCCAGAAGTAATAACAACCACGCTCTTTAAGTCAGGAATAATAAAAATATATTGCCCTCCTGCACCTCTAGCTTCCATCGTTTTGATACGTTTTCCGTTTATGAGGTACGAATGATGCCACCACAAATAACCATATGCGTTTTTATCTACTGTGTTTTCTAAAACATGATAGGGCTTGAAAGAGTCGGCAACCCATTGTTCAGAGATAATTCGTTGCCCATTCCACTTACCTTTATTGAGATATAGTTCTCCAAATTTCAGGATATCCTTTGGAGTTAAATACATACCACCGCCAAAGTACGGATTACCCTTTAGGTCGGTTTGCAAAATATAATCCGTGATGGCTAATTTTTGAAATAAATTTTTATCCATAAATAGTTCTAAAGGTTCTGATACTAGAGAATCCATTGCAATTCCTAGTAAGTACGGATTAGCTGATCCATAGTTTGCCTTCGTACTTGAGGGATGAATCATTGGAGCACTCAGGATTGCCTCTGTCCAGTCAGTAGCCATTTGATAGTTATCTTCTACTGCAGCCGATTTTGGGTTGGCATTGATACCATAATCAATTGCGTCTAAGCCCGAGCTCATGGTTAAGAGACTTTGAATGGTAATCTTCTCTTTTAAATTGTCTTTTTGATTCTGGTATTTGGCTGGTAAAAAGTCAAATACCGATTGGTCTACGTTTTTAAATAAGGATTTGTCTTTGGCGATACCTACAAATGCCGAGGAGATGCTTTTTGACGAGGAGCGCATATCGTGTGGTAAGTTGGCGGTGTATCCATCAAAGTAGTGTTCATATATAATTTTACCTTTTTCCGAAATTAGAATAGAGTGGGTATTGGGCAACGAATCGCTTTTCACAAGACTTTCTAATCCCAGTAGCTGAAGTTTTGATTTTTTATTGGCGCTACTAAATCCACCTGTAGTCCAATCTTTCTCTGATTTAGTCAAATTAATTTGGGTGATAAGGTTAATTCCTAAAAACAAGCCTAATTTGATTTCGTTAAGCCTCAATTCGCCTTTGAATTTTAAACCAGTTTTGAAATCAGTAAACGATATTTGATTATTTTCTTTTTGAAAGTCAGTGCACCAAGTACCTGTGAAACGGTCGTCACCAAAAACGGAGTAGGCTTGGTAGTCATCGTTATTCCCATTTTCGACACTCAAATATAGTTTTGAAGAAAGTAGTTCATCTACCATTACAATATTCCAATACCCAGTAAAAATATTGTCTTTCCCTTTGTTTAGCGTAATATGATAGAGTAGCAGACCTGACTTTATAAAGCCATTTATTTCTTTTTGATTTGCAGAGAAGGAACCTTCAAAAAATTGATTTTCAGAAAATGTAATTTTTAGATTGCTCTGGTTTTCAGTCGTAAAAGGATAGTCAACGATGGTATGATCATTAGCAATTTTAAATCTCGGTTTAGCAGAATCTAAATTCTCGATTGAAACCTTAAGGTGTACTGTTTTGGGATTATCGAACTTGCCTTCCCATGGATTGGTGTAGTCCTCCATTTTTTGTGCATGGAGCGATAAGATGACAAAGAAAAAGAGAAACAGTGTGATTTTGTGATTTTTCATTTTTGATTTTTTTGATTGAGTGGTAAAGCTAGGTTTTTCTCACATCTAAAAATAGACTTTGAATAAAACTTATTAGTACTTATTTGTCAGAAGAAAAATGAGAGGTTGCTAAAATAGGCTTGGGTATGATTAGCTTTAGTTGGGAATCTAAAGAAAAGTCTATTTTAAAAATGAAAAGCGACAATTTGAATCTCTAAAATCAATTATAAAAAATACCTCTATTTGTGTTTTTTCCTGTTCTTCATGTCAGCAGTTTTTTCTTTAATCCATTCAATTGAGAGGTCGAATGGTGCTGTGTTGTCGCTGGATGCTGTATTGTGTCCTAAGGTGGGAAACAAGGCGTATTCAAATGCTTTGCCTTGAATTTTGAGTGTATTTAATTGCTCGATACACATCTTAACGGGAATTTGGATGTCCTTTTCGCCAAAAAGCCATAGTCCAGGGATAGAAAGGGTATTCAGCGTAATTTTAGGATCGGTTGCAGTAAACTGATACTTGTCTTGGTCGAACAGGGTATGTTCGCGAGCATCGGCATCCGTATGGTTTTCCCAAAAGGTAGTATTTCCATTCGTGTAAAACTGAAAGCGAAGCTGCTCTAAAGTCGTAATCGTAGGGCAACTAAATAGCACCATAAATGCTACTTTTGGATTTTTGGTTGCTGCAATTGGAATAATCCATCCTGCTTGACTGAAGCCAATTAATCCAATAGGTGTTTTTTTATTCTTCAAATAGGTGCTAAGCGTTTGTACTGCTGCGCTAGCATCCATGGCTAATAAAGTAAGATTACTATTTTCTATATTGTTAGTCCCAACAGACGGGCCTACATATACGCCTCCAGATGCTCCAACTCCGCGCTTGTCATAGGTCAAAACAGTAATTCCTTGTATAGCTAGACGTTTAGCAAACTCCATTTCCCTTTTTACAGGATCCGACCCGTGAACAATTACGACTGCGGCAAACGAATTTTTAGGCTGTAAGATGGAGCCAGCTAAGGTTACACCTTGACTTTTAAATTGTATCTCTTGAACTGTATAAGTATCCGATTGGGCAATTGCTATTTGTGATACTAAAACTAAGGACAACCAAAGAAGTAAGTTGGAAGGAAAGTTGCTGTTCATTTGGGTTGAATTTATGGCTATTAAAAATTTGAAATAGTCAAATTATAATTTAACCTCAATTACTGTTCTACGAAAAAGTCTTCGTCTAAATGTTTTACTTCGTAAGTCTGCTTGATTTGTACTCCAACATTAAATTCGTGCATCAAATCAACTAATTTATTTCCATCGATTAATATAATCTTATGATGCGCATTTCTTGCTTTCTCGTCAGCTCCTTTATCAAATAATGAAGTAGTAACGAATACACCTTTATTTGTGTCACCACTCATCGCACCAATAAAGTTTCTAATGTCCTTCTCTCTAACTTTATTTTCATTAAATCTCTTAGCTTGAATATAAATTTTATCTAATCCAAGTTTGTCCTCGTTAATTATTCCATCAATTCCTCCATCGCCAGATTTTGGAGTCTCAATAAAATCTCCATATCCCATTTTTTTCAAAAGCATTAGTACAACTTTTTCAAAATAGTAAGGGTCGATAGTTTTTAATTTTTCAAGAAGTTCATTTTTGATTTCTCTTTCAATTTGATTGAAACCTTCATCAATTAAATCTTGTGGCGAAGCATTTGAAATTTTCTTTATTTCTTGCGAATTAGAATCTTTTTCATTCTCGGTTTGGTAGAAATCAAGTAAGGATGTTTCATCTTCTAAAGCCTTTAGGTTTAAGGTGCTTTTTTGATTTAGTCCTTTATCAGTGATTTGAACATTTCCTCTCGACGGATAGTATATATATCCTCCTTTTTTAAGGTATGATTTGCCCCAAGCAATGCGGTTATTAATCAAAATCTCTCCAGATTTGGTTTTTTCTTCTAACATTTCTACCGGTAAATTGGAGTAAAACTTTTCAATTACTCTTTTTTGCATTTCTCTTGTATGAATTATCTCTTGATTTGATAATATTTCGAGAATAGGATTAAATGTTTCGTGAAATTTTGGAATTTCTAGATTCATATTTTGATGTGTTATGGTAATTTAAGGGCTATTATTGTGCAATTTGCTGAGAATTGTGTGACCAATTATTTTTCACTTAGATAAAATTTCTTGCGAAAGATAAACGTTAATTTACCACATATTTCGTAATTGCTTGAAACCGCTGTGGTTGTTGCGCAACTCAATAATAAGTAATATTGGTCAAAAAATGTAAAATTAAAAAATGATATTCAATTGATTTGTAATACTTTGTAAATTAACTATTTATTAAAACTAATCAAAATTAAACAAAAAGCCAGTTGTGCAACAAGCACAGCTGTTATGTGCTGGCTTATTATTAAGTTTTATTTTCTTTTGCAGTTATTATTTTTAATTTTAGTTCATAGCTGTATTCTTCTTCATATATTATTGAACTGATTATTTCTTTCAATAAATCTCGGTCAATTATATTATCTGCAACATCAACTGCAACATTTTCCATTAACTCTATAAATTTTGATGCTGTATGACCTAAACCGTTTATTTCTAAAAAATAGGCACTTAGAGCTATAGATGACCTTTTATTACCATCATTGAATGCATGATTTTTATTTATTGAATAAAATAGATAAGAAACTTTATCTTCTAATTCTGGATAGTAAATATCATCTTTTACAAAATCAAGAGTTGCATCAAGAGCTCCTAAATCTTTTGCTCCTACTAAACCTCCGGAATGTAAAATTATGTAATCGTGCTCCTTTAATGCATAGTCGAAGTCAAAATATATATATGCCATTTTATCGATTTTTCAGTCTCTTAAAAACATCTATATTTTCATCAATCCGATCTTCTAAAGCTTTACTTTTTTCTCCTAAAAATCTATCAAAATCTGATTTTGAAACAGAACTTATGTAGTTTTGTAAATTATCATGAAAAATTTTTCTAAAACCATAATCACGACTTGCCATTTTAATTCTAGCATCTTCTATAAGTGGTTTGAAAAGAGGGTGGTTAGAAAAATTAAAGATAAGATTATCCATTTCAGATTTTGTTAATTTTCTATTTAATTTATTGAATTTTTCTTTCATTTCATGGGCTAACCCAATTTCAAAAGAAGCTATAAGTTTTAAAATTTCAGCATACGTTGTGTCTCTGACATTTTCATTCTCACTTAGATTTAGTATTTTTTTATATTCAATTGCATTTTCGTTAAATATACATTCATAAATTTTACTAGTGTATGTAGAGTATTTAAAATTCCCTAGATCTAAATATAAATTAAGTGCTTGTGTGAATTCTTTTCTGTAATGAGGTTCTCTTAATATGGTATTCAAAAAATCTTCATCTCTTTGATTAATAAACTTTGTAGAACCGCCTGATTTTTCATTTAAAGTGTCAATTACAATATCAAGAATTTTACTTCTCAATGCTTTAGCCATTGCGCTTTCAACTAATAACATACCTAAATTTAGAAAAGATCTAAAATTAAATACTCCAAGTTGAGATGTCTTACTTGAAATATTTAATATAGGTCCAAATTGGAGTTTAAACTCTTTTAGATTTTTACCTTTTAGAACAATATATCCGTTATGCTTCAATTCTTTCTCATTGTTTTCAAGATATCTTTCAATAGTTACAGTGTCTATTTGGTAGAATTCTGAAATTTGTTGTTTTGTATATTTATATTCATCCAAAAAGAGCATTCCTGGTACACCAAAATAATCTCTTAAATTATTAATAACCAAAGAGTTATTTAATATATTTTGTCTATCTATATTTGAAGAAGTTAAGTCTTTCATTTATCCAAATTTTGTTAATAACTTTTTGATGCTACCAACATTAATGAGGGCAGGATGTTAATAAGTGTGCTTTTTTGTTGATAAACACGGGCTTATTTGGTTTTCTAAATTAGAAGTTAAAAGTAAACATTTTGAGTAAATTATATGATCCTATTCAGTTTTTTTTGCTTGCACATAACTAGTATATATGCGCTAAAAAGTAGCGCCAATCTACCAAATTCAGAGTGTATATGCGCTACTTTGTAGCTCCTCACTAACAAATATATAAATAATAATTTTATTACAAATCATTAAATCCACTTTTCATTCTTTAACCAATTTAGAAACTTTAAGTAGTAAAAATACAGACTGCATTTCCAGTATTAAATCTAAATTACTTTATTAAAATTGACAATATGAATATAAAACTTAACTCTTAAAAGACTTTTAAAATGAGGATTTTCAATGGATTTCCAGTTTTTCCTGCGTGAGGGATAGTAGTGTAAAGCCTACAAAAAAGTAGAGCGCTAGCGCAACTTGTTGCGGACTTGTAACGTATAGCCCGACCCGCTGCACCCATGAAATAAGGGTGTAGCGGGTCACGCCCAAAGTAAAAAATGATAAATTAGTAAGCGGCTATTAATTGCTCCGCCATGGCCAGAATATCGGCGGCGATAAAATTAGGTGGTGGCGCTAAGGAATAGATCGATTGTCCTTCGCGGCTGATAAAGCCAGTGGCTAGGCCTGCCTGTGTCGCACCTGCGATGTCCCAACCGTGCGCCGCTACCATTAGCATTTGCTGGGGTTGTACTGAGAGCTTTTCGGCTGCCCATAAATAGGTTTCGGCGGCGGGTTTGTATTGGGATATGGCGTCGATGCTGAGTGCTTGCTCAAAATAATGCGTGAGTTGTGAGTTTTTTAGTTGCTCTTGCAAGGCGGCGTCAGGGGAGTTGGTTAAGGTGATTAATCGGAAACCATGGTCTTTTAATAATTGCAATCCCTTGATAACATCAGGGTAGGTTTGCAAGGATTTTATGATGGATAAAGTGTCTTTTATTTGGTCTTGCGTTACGCTTACGTTTAGCGATTCGGGAGCCATATCTAGCGTTGCCGCGGCGATGGTGGTGAAATTATGGTATTGATTGATGCTGTTAGATACGGTGGAATAGTGGAGTTACATGCCAAACCAAATCCGGAAACCTTGCTCTTCCTGTAAAAGGGCATTGACGGCTTTTTTTAAGGGCGTCATATCGAGTAGGGTTTCGTTGACATCGAATACGATTACGGGCTTAGTGGCAGTAGGTGTCATTGTGGTATGCTTTTTTTATACCATTTTTTGATGGTTTCCAGTGCTGGCTTGCCTTGGGGCGTATAATCGACATTGTTTTTCTTTTGCCTATGGTATTCATCAGCATACCATTTCCAGGCAAATCCGCCGGCAAACCACGATTTTTGTGATAGGGTTTGAAACAACGATTCGTATGCATTGGCTTGTGCCAAATTGTTGGCTGTGTTTTGGCTTTCGGTCCAAGGCTCTTTGGCAGCTTGATCTGAATTGCGGTAGCCAAACTCGGTAAAAAGGATTTTCTTTTTGATCTTAGCTTGTAGTTTTTCCATTTTTACGATATGTTCTTTCCACGCTTTATTGAGTTCGGCAACAGTGGGCGTTACAGCATCAGACAATGGGAAATAGGCATCGATACCGATATAATCGAGTTCGTTCCAGAAAGGGACTTTGTCAAAATCATCCCAGTTGGCGGCATAGGTGAGTTTACCGGTATATATTTTTTTGATTTTTACAATTAGTTGTGACCAATACTGCGGACGCTTAGCGATGGAGTTGCCTAGCTCAGTTCCAAAACAGAACAATTCCATTTTCTGGGATTGCGCCAGTTGGGCATAGTCCAGAATGTATTTTTCATAATCGGCTTCCCATTTTACCCATTCGGCATCCGTTTTAAAATCTAGATTTCCAGTATAGAAGCCATGATTTACCCATAAATGCGGTTTGAGCATGACGGTCATTTTATAATCGTGTGCGAGTTTGTTGCTTGCGATAATACCCTCAGTTCGTTCGCCCCACCATTGTCGTTGATTATTGTACCTAATCGCAGCATTGTCTACATCGACAAAAGCATAGGGAATTAAGGAAACGGAGTTCACATGATTTGCTTGTAACTCCTCGAGTGTGGTGTTTTTTAACTCTTTAATAGGAGCTACTAAATTCATGCCCTTGTATTCAAAGGAAAACGTACGCACGGCTTTTGACTTGCTGCTACTGAAGTGGAATAAGGCATAGCTACTACTAATAATTAGTAAAGCGACGATGAGTATAAGGGCATTTTTTTTCATAAAAGTAAAGTTACTTAATTTTAAAGGCGAAAAATATCTTTTGGTTGCATTTTAAGATTTATTTAAATGGAATGCGGTTTTGGTATCTATTTATCGCTAGGTTAGCGCGTTTATTTTATGAAATTCGGGTTTCGAACCTTGTAAGTTCTATGATTTCAGTAGTTTAAAAGGTAGTTGTAATCTTTACAATTAAACAAAATTCTCTAAATGCGTTTCCCAACTGTAGTCTGCAAACTTGATTGTATAGGGAGTAGTGTCAAATTCTAGTACTTTAGTCAGTATTTGCTTTATGCCTTTTGTTCCGCCAAAATCAGCTCGGTACCAAAGCAATAATTTTGAAGTTGCAATAATTTTAGTGGGATGATCTACAGTCGTTTCTTGCTCAAGAAAGGAGTACATGGCATGATCGAGCTGCTGTTCTAATTTTTCGAAAGTGTAAAAAGCGATAGGAGGACAGCTCTTGGCACCGCAGTTTAAAGCAAAGTGAATGCGATAATCGATTTCTTGAACTTCTAAATCTTTTAAAAGCGCTGATGCAAAGGGATTTCGTAGGTAACCGAAACTCCATTTCCAGCGGTTTTTTCTTAAAATTCCGTGCTCAATGTCATCTAGGCTAAAATAGTAATGCCCAATGTGAATTACTTTAGCACTAAAAATGGTTTTGCGGTTGGCTGTTGCTTTGTTCGCTTCAAATTGATAAAAAGCATTGTAGATATTGATCCAAAAGGTTTTTTTAGCTTGGTCGGTATTGAGTTCGGTTTGCAGTTGAGTTAATGTGACTGCTTGCAATAACTGTTGTTCCATTGCTGAATCTACATTCCTTCTTACATGAATTAGTACTTTTTCGAAAGTAGCAAGTAAGGAGTTCAAACGATCCATTGGGAATGGTTAAGATTTAAATGAAATAGTTCAATTTGGATTCAATAGTACTGCTTTTTCTGCTTTTACCATCTTCTGTTTTTCAAAAATAATGTAGCTTACCACTAGACCGTATTCAATAGCAATAAGCCAATAATTCTCCTTAAACTCGGGCGTGGAGTAGGCGATATAGCTAAGGAAAATGGTAAGACTCCAAACAATTGGAAAGTTGTATTTTGTAAATACACCAATGATAATTAAGTTAATAACATACCAAGGATGTACTGTTGTTGAGCAAAAGAAGTAAACGGTAAGCACTAGTAGAAAGCTGTTGAAAAGCTGCAAAGTGTTGCTGTCTTTTTCTTTTAAACTTTTGTATCCAATAAATAAAATAATGCAAACCGGTATAATTTTTCCTGTGATATGAATAATGTTATAGCCCGTTATCCAAAATCCGATTTCCCTGATGACGTAGTAAATACTAGCATTGAATTCAAAATTGGTGAACCATAATCCAATAGTTTCACTGTAATTTTGAATGAGCGCATTGGAAAGAAAAGGCAGGAAGAGTATGAGGTTAACTCCTACCACTATGATATAAAAAAAAACGGCTTTGGTCCATCCTAATTTTTTAAGAAACAAGGGAAGTAATAATAGCGGCAATAGTTTTACCGATATGGATAGCGCCAAAATTATGGCAGCTATTTTCCATTTATTTTGCTCTAGCAAATACATGGACCAAACAAAAAAGAAAAGCATCACGCCCTCAAAATGTAAATTTCCTGTACCTTCAATGAGCACTAACGGATTTAAAATAAAGTAGAAAATGTGGTGCTTTTCCATTCCTAAGCGAACGAGTAATTTAGTTCCAAAATATAGGGTTCCTAAATTGGCTGCGATCATAAGCAGGCGCATGGCAACAACGGTACTTAGTATGGAAGTACCACTACAAAAGGCTGCTATTGCAAATAAAAACTGGTTTACAGGCGGATAGTTAGAGTAATGCTCCGCGCTTAAACTTCCCATGCCATTGTATAAATCTTGCGCATTAGGGATAGCGAGATTCGGTTGTAAAATAAGGTCTTTAGGTAACTGCAGATACGGATTCATCTGCTGAATTAGCAAATGTCCATCCCAAATGAACCTAAAATAATCTTGTGATAAATTGGGCAAAGCCAAGAGAAACAAAAACTGAAATCCAACAGCCTTTAGAGTGAGGAATTTGAAATTGTCCTTTTGCAATTTAATAATTTCTAGAAAACAGTAAAATACAACTCCAACAGCGATTACAAGGTGAATGAATTGGGAACGATCTAGAAAATAAGCGATATACGTATACGCAAGAAGACTTATGATTGTTAAACCATAAGTCTTCTTGTTATTTACAGTAGACACCATTATTTATTACCCAATATTGATTTAAAAAACACAAACCCAAAACCTAAAAATAACATTAAATGTAAGGCAATCAAGCTGTAATCGTCAAGACGAATTGCGCTATACATAGCAAAAAGAAAATAGAGGATAAGAATCCCTTCGGCAATGATGTTTTTAGAAATGGTTTTCGAGATGTAGGTATTTTGCTTCCATTTATCTTTTAACGCTTCGATATTTAATTTTGGAGTTCGGACAAATTCACTTTTTTTACCCCACAAGCCTTCTAAAACGGCAATAGTATTGTGAAAAGAGAAGCCCATTGCTATGGTGTAAAAGGTAATGAACAATCCCATATAACTTAAGAAGTTTTTAAATCCGCCGCCGTGAATACTTTTATAAGTTGCCCAATAACTGATAAAAAACAGTATCGAAGTGATGATAAAGAATATAAGGATATCAAACACTTTACTAAACACACTGTATTCATTTTTGATATACAACATCGGTACGCTTAAAATCGCCATGGTAAAAATCGCCAGAAACATCGTGCTATTGAGTAAATGCAACATACCGTGGGCTTTGGTTTTAAAACCTATTTCCTTAGATTGTAAAACACGCGAAGCGTTTTTGCTAAAATTTTCGGCTCCACCTTTATTCCATCTAAACTGTTGCGATCGAGCCGCACTAATTATAGCGGGAAGTTCAGCGGGAGTCACTACATTTTCTAGGTATTTAAATTCCCAGTTTTTCAACTGCGCACGGTAGCTCAAATCAAGATCTTCAGTTAGTGTGTCACTTTCCCAATTTCCTGCGTCGATGATGCATTGCTTTCTCCAGACACCCGCTGTACCGTTAAAGTTAATGAAATGTAATTTTGAATTACGTCCTACTTGTTCCAGAGTAAAATGGGCATCAAGTGCAAAAGCTTGAATTTTAGTTAAAATCGAATAATCGCGGTTCAAATGGCCCCAACGGGTTTGGACAACACCAATTTTTTGATTTTTAAAATAAGGAATTGTTAAGTAAAGCCAATTTTTTTGTGGTACGAAATCAGCATCAAAAATAGCGATAAATTCGCCCTTAGCAGTCGTTAAACCTTCCTTTAAAGCGCCGGCCTTATATCCAGTTCTATTCGTTCTTTGAATGTGTTTAATATCTAAACCTGTTGCAGCAAGCTGTTTAATGAGTGCAGCGGTTTCTATGACACTATCATCTGTACTATCATCTAGCACTTGAATTTCCAGTTTGTCTTGAGGATAGTTCATGTGCGCAATCGTAGTTAACAAGCGTTCAACTACATACTTTTCGTTGTAAATGGGTAGCTGAATGGTAACGAATGGAATTTCATTAGGATTTTCAAGGTTGTATTGTATTGCTGCATCCTTTTGTTTTTTACTTTTAAGATAATTTAGCAGCAAGTTGAAGTGCGCTAAACTATATAAAAATAATAAAACAATTGATATGCTATAGACCAGCACTATGATATATGAAAGTTCTAACATTCTATTTTTTGAAGGTATATTTAAAAATCCAACCAATTATTTTGACTCCAGCCATTATGGTGCCTTTGACTGTTCCAGATACTTTTGAGACACCAATTCGGTTTTTGTAGCGAACTGGAATCTCGATATAGCTCATTTTTTGCTTCAAGACTTTTAGCTGCATTTCGACAGTCCAGCCATAGGTCTTGTCTTCCATTTTTAAAGCAAGCAATTTATCATATTTTATGGCTCGAAACGGACCTAAATCGCTGAATTTAGCTCTAAAAAAGTATTTCATTAATGTTGTAGCTAGCCAATTTCCAAATACCTGCTGTGGCGTCATAGAATGCTTTTCTCTCAAGCTAGCTACTCGTGCACCAATTACAAAATCAATATCTTCATTTTGGATTGGAGCTATGATTTTAAGTAGTTCTTCCGGATAGTCAGAATAATCACCATCTAAAAACACAATAATATCGGGTTTTGAGTCGCTGTTCGCGATATAGTCCATACCTTTTAGGCAAGCATATCCGTAACCTTTACGACTTTCAGACAGTACTGTTGCTCCTGCATTTGTAGCAACTTTAATCGTATTGTCTGTTGACTTGTTGCTTATTACGATAACTTCATCAACGATGCTTGGTATTTCTTTAATGACATTTCCAATTGCTTTTTCTTCATTGTAGGCAGGAATTATCACTGTGATTTTGATCATTGAGTTTTTCATCAAGGGTTATCTCTTTTGTATTTTGATAATGAGGTCCATTCTTTTATTTTTACTCCTTTCAGGTATTTTTCAGCCTTTACTAGAGATCCATTTTTGTAAACAAGTGTAAGACCTTCCTGGATATTATTTTTGAATTCTGCTTTTTTAAGAATAATTTCATTAGCATCATAGTAAAGCCACCATTGTACTTTTTTATTTTTGTTGTAATGTCCTTCTTCTTTTTTCTTACCGTTCTCATAATAGTAAAACCAATAATCAACCTTTTGATTGTCTAAAATCCAACCCTCTGACTTAATCTTTCCATTTTCATAATAATCTTTATAATATGTTTTTTCTGCCGTATGAATGCATACTGAGAGTAGGATCAATATGAAAATGGATTTAATCATGAATTTAAATTTAGGGGATCAGGTGGTAAGTATTTAACCTATTTTTTTTCGTTTAGTGACCAGTCAAAATCATAAGTTGTCACTGTTAAATGATTATCTACTTTTTTAACCAAAAATAAATTTATAAAATCTATTTCATTAAAATAGTTTACGGCAAAATCCTTTTTATACCATTCAAAGATTTTTGGCAATTCAATTATTTTTAAATCTTTGTTGACGAAAAAATAATTTTTAGAGTTAATTACAAGTGTAGCCTGATTTTTAATTTGTTCGTCTACCTCGTTTGGTAAGTAAGCACCGTTCAAAAGTGGTGCGCAACCATTTGCTGCACTTGCTAAGGTGAAATGCACTGCAGAATCAAAAAATAGATCTCGCAGGATGACATTTTGAATATCATCAAGAGTCAATTCTTGATTCCCAACCGTAAAACTGTTACTGCTAAAAAAACCAGGTACTTTTTCAATTGAGGCAATAGGGTATAAATCAATTACAGATTTGATAACGTGTAAGTTATAAACATTTATCCAAAATGCTTTTGCTAATTTTTTATCACTAAATTTCGTATCCAATTTTTCAATATTACTCAAAATGTATATTAGCTCCCCTGGACTTTTTTTAATAGAGGCATAATCAACTTTACCGTCGTTTGTTACATTTTTCTTAAAGAATTCGTTTGTTTGTTCAAAAAATAAGTCTGCTGTTTGCGCAACAGAAATAAGTGAAAAACTCAAAAAGAAAATTGTTAATGTAAATTTTTTCATTTTAATTGTTTTTTGTTTTTATGATTTGTTTATTAAATCCATTAAATTAACGTCATTCCCTAAAAGAATTTCGTTTGCATTTATACGACCATTTGGAGAGTCGTTTTCTAATTTCAATACACCTCGAGGACATACTGCTGAACAAACTCCACATCCTACACAAGAGGAACGAACTATGTTTTCTCCTTTTTGTGCATAGCTACGTACATCTATTCCCATCTCACAATAAGTTGAACAATTACCACAAGATATGCATTGGCCACCGTTCGTAGTGATTCTGAATTTTGAAAATAATCGTTGCTGCAGACCTAAAATTGCTGCCATAGGACAACCAAAGCGACACCAAACTCTGTTTCCTAATAAAGGATAAAACCCTACACCAATTACTCCACTGAACATAGCTCCTATGCCAAAACCATACCATTCTCTTAGTTTATTACTGTCGATAAATAAAACGTTTTTACTGTTCGAAAAATAATTTAGCAGCAAAGATATAATAATTACTGCTATTAGTGACAATATCGTGTATAAAGCATCAGTATCCATATCCTTTCGCTTAAATACAAATAACACAGAAGTAAAAATTGCTAGAAAAATTACAATCCCCCAGATAAATCGATCTTTGGTTATAAAACTCATTTCAGGATTGTCAGACAAAAAGGTGAATAGAACAGCAATTGTCATTACAAAAGAAAAAACAAGTACCGAGTGAATCATCCATCTTTCTATTTTCCAAGCTTTGATCGATTTGTTTGATAACTGTCTAAAACTATCACCTGCAGTTTCAGCAAGTCCTCCGCAACCACAAACCCAAGAACAATACCATCTTTTTCCATAAAAGTAGGTTAATATAGGGGAGATGATGAATATTAATGCTATTCCAAAAACTAACATAAACATCCCTAAATTGCCACCTTCCAGCATGGCTTTCAAATGCCAATCATTGAAAAAGTAATAATTAAGAGGCCACATGTTTTTTAAATCTTTTGCAAAATAAGCTTTCTCAGGATTTAGTTTTTCTAAGATCTCAGGTATTAAAAAAGCAAATCCTAATTGGAAAAACATAACAGATAAAGTGCGGAAAAGTTGGTACTTATTATGACGGTATTTTAAAATAAATTTATAGCCAAGACCAAGAATAGCAATGGTGTACAAGGTTCCATAGACAAACCACTGGCTTGCTGCTTTACCATTTAAAACGACGCTAAGCGGATCGAAAAAACCAACGATCCCCGTGTTAGCTGCTCCGTCTTGACCCAATCCTAAATATTTAGGAAACCAATACAAAACAATATAAAAAGAGGTCAAAATAATACCTGTCATCCATGCCCAACTTCCTTTACTGGTGAAATCGTTGTGCCAAACGCCATTATTTTTTATTCCTTCAGGTTGGTTTAAATAGGTTCGATTAGCATAAAGTACAATTCCAGCTAAAATCGCTACAATTGATCCTGCTAGCCACAAACCTTTGTTAGGAAAGGAGACATTAAATAAGGCCAAGGCCATGATAAAAAGCCCAATTAATCCTATTGTAATTCCTGCTTTTTGAACACTATCCATCTGCATGTTTTCATGAGAGGCGATAGATATATTTTTAATTGATTTACTCATCTTTTATATTTTTATAGCAGCAAATTCGCTGTTGAATTGTTGTTGGATGGCTTGGTTATACGAAATATATAATTCAGGATCAAAGTTGGCAGTTTTTAAATTTGCAACCACATAATCTACTGATTTTCTTTTTGTTAATACGGCATCAAAGAATTCATGGCGCATTCGAATTCCAAATGTATTGATTCCTAAAAAGGTTCGGTCATTTTTATCAAATACCAAGCGGATTGCTTTTTTACCTAAGGTATGTTCCCAGTAAAAATGTTCTTCATTTTCTTTTGTCTCAGCCCAAACCCATCCGGATGTTTGGTATTCAATATCTAAGAACTTAGCCGAATTAAACCAATGCCCTGGCTTGTATTGTGTAGGTGTTCCTGTCAACGTTTGTGCAAGTGCTTCACCCATCATTCGACCAGTGTACCAAACGGCTTCAATTGGTCGGCGTTGGTCAATAGCTTCGTGTTGCTCAGCACAATCTCCAATGGCATAAATATCTTTTATGTTAGTTTCTAAAAAGCGATTCACTTTAATTCCTCTACCTAGTTCAATGCCAGAATCTTTCAAGAAGTCTATGTTAGGAGAAACGCCGGCGGTTAAACCTACAATCTCACATTCGATAGTTTCTCCTTTATCGGTAAGGATTGACTTTACATGACCATTTTCATCGGAAGTGATTTCCACTAAATTAGTTTCTAATCGCAGGTCGATGTGGTGTTCTAAAATATGACGGTTTATCATTTGGCTTTCGCCAGAAGGCAATACACCATTCCAAAATGAAGTTTCTCGTACTAAAAAAGTAACGGCAATGTCTCTAGAGCGAAGCATTTCGGCTAATTCAATACCTATTAGACCACCACCCACGATTACTGCTCGTTTAGTTGTAGGAGCCCATTTCTCTAGAGCTTCTAAGTCATGTTTGTGGTACAGGCCTGTTACCCCTTTTAAATCTTGTCCGGGCCAACCGTATTTATTAGGTTTTGAACCTGTTGCTAAAACTAATTTGTCAAAATCTATGGTGGAATTGTTTTCTAGATGAACGGCTTTATTAGCAGTATTTACAGCAGTTACTAGTCCTTGAACTAAATTGATATTATTTTTTTTCCAAAAATCAGTTTCGTACGGTTGCGTATGCTCGAATTTCATGTGTCCCATGAAAACATACATTAAGGCTGTACGAGAAAAGAAAAACTCATGTTCGGCTGAAACAATTGTAATTTTAGTATCTGATTTTTTTCTGATATGTCTTGCAAGTGTTACACCAGCAATTCCGTTTCCAATAATAACAATATGTTCCATTGCGTTGTTTTTGGTTGTTTTTTGACTTCAAATTGTATAAAAAGCAGTGCAGTTACGCAGTCTGCTTTTGTTGCCTTTTTTAAATGGTTTTAAAGTCAGCTCCTGGTTCGAAATAGTTGGGATCTACTTTAATAAATTGGATGTTTGATAAAGTTGCATGTCCCAACTCATCGGTAAGACCTTTTCCTTCTTGCCAGCCATTAAAAATCCACTTTGTAGCAATAGGAATACCGTCTATTTTCTTGTAATCTAGGTATTGTATAACATGCGGGTTTTTTTCTGCTTCCTCTTTGTCTGACTTTAAAGTAACAATGTAGGCTGCTTTTTCAATTAAATTAGATTTGGCATTAGCGTAAACAACATACCAATCATCAGGCGCATCTCCGGTACCTGACGCAAAAGTTAATTTTTCAGTAAGGTAGTTTTTATTATTCTTTTCAGTATTTGCATAGGCTGTCCAAATGGTTCCAGGGTCGTTTACTTTATAAGGAAACAAGAAAAAGTAGCTCCAAGTGTAGGCATCAAATCGCACGGCTGCCTTATTGGGTATGCTAGGTGAATAAAATACTTTGTTTTGGTCAATTATTATTTTGGCTCCATTTGAATAAGCAATAACAGCTTTACTTGAATTAGTAAGAAGTGTCATTTTTGCATTTATTCTATCAGTCCCTCCAAATTCTAATTTTAAATCAAATTGAATGGCTTCTCTTTGTAAAAAATCTTTCGTAAGGTGTGCCTTAGCTACTCTATCCGTAAATGAAATATTTTTTACTCGTTGTTGACAGCTACTAAATAGTATAGTAAATAATAATAATAAAGTAGTTGTTTTCATTTTTATTTGTTTAGCAAAATTTTTACTTTTCGTTGATAGTAGATATTAGTCAAAGATTTTAAGTCTTGTAGTATATAGGTAAATTATTAGTTAATTATTAACTACAAAAGTAGTCTTTACTTATTTCAATACCATTACTCTTCGTAAATTATTTGGCTAGTGAACAGGATAACAATTTCGTTTTGCACCAATCTAAATTTTTCAATGTAATGTAATTGCTTTTTTTAAATTGTACTTTGGATGTACTATAAAAATGTTTTTTCTCTTTTTATTTTACCTAATAATCAGTTTTAAAAAAACAGTCGCAAATAAGGTTTGCGACTGTTGATTTGAACAACCAAAAAAAACAATTTTGG
>NZ_JAQWTM010000030.1 GCF_029242675.1 Flavobacterium sp. | reverse complement strand
TTGATGTTACCTTATATCCTTCTTTAATTGCATCTAACGATATCAGATATTTTTATGATGAGTTAGGAAAAGACTTGTTTTTCACACTAAGCAGTGAAATAAAAGGACCATTAAATAATTTGAATTTTAAAAAACTTAATTTAAAAGATTCAAAAAACACTACGATTATAGGAGCCATTAACTTCAAAAATATATTAGGAAATGCAAGCCAAAAGTTTGCCATGGATGCTGATTTGACCAATCTTCATACTAGCTATGATAATTTACTGGCAGTATTACCTAATGTCCTTGGTAAAAAGCTACCTATTGAAATAAAACGCTTGGGTACTGTTGATTTGGCAGGTACTGTTAAATTAACTGCTCAGTCTATTGCTGCTGGAGTAGATATGAATTCGGATCTAGGTAAGTTACAGTCTGTTTTTACCATGGATGATATTGATTTTATTGATAAAGCCTCCTACAGCGGAAATGTGATTTTGGAAAAATTTGAATTAGGTACCTTTCTAGAAAGAAAAGATTTAGGGATGATTTCCATGAATATTGATGTGGATGGTAAAGGTTTTACCGAAAAATATTTGAATACCGGTGTCAAAGGAGATATTACTAAAATTGATTACAACAACTACACCTATAATAATGTAGTTGTTGACGGATATTTCAAAATACCCAATTATAGAGGGAAAGTGTCGGTTAATGATCCCAATCTAATTATGGATTTCGACGGGTTAATTGACTTAAGTAAGAAGGAAAATAGTTACGATTTTCATATAAAAGTGGCTTATGCTAACTTGAAAAAATTAAAATTTGTTACTGATTCTATCTCTAATTTTAAAGGTGATGTAATAGTGCAAGTGGCAGGAAATACGCTTGATAATTTACAAGGTAATATTTATATAAAAGAAACGCTGTATCAAAATACAAAAGACACTTATGCTTTTGATGACTTTAATATCAACTCCAGTTTTGATGCGGATCGCGTAAGAACGATTACCGTTAACTCTCCTGATATTGCCGAAGGGCAAATTGTTGGTAAATACCAATTCAATCAATTAGGAAACCTTGTCCGAAATTCCATTGGTAGCTTGTATACTAATTTTAAGCCAGACAAAGTCAGTAAAGGGCAGTTCTTAAAGTTTAATTTAACGGTTTACAGTAAGATCATTGAAATCTTTTATCCTGAAATTGCATTAGGGACTAATACTGTTTTGAAAGGGAATATTAATTCAGATATCAAAGAATTTAAACTAAATTTCAATTCACCCAAAATAACCGTAACGGATAATACTTTTGACAATATTAGGGTAGCTATTGATAATAAAAACCCACTTTATAACGCATTTATTGAATTGGATAGCATAAAGACTAAGTATTACAAGGTGCGCGACTTTAGTTTGATTAACGTAACAATGAATGATACCTTATTCTTTAGATCCGAATTTAAAGGAGGTTCTAAGGGTGAGGATTATTTTAACTTAAACTTGTATCATACTATTAATGAAAATAATTATAATGTTGTTGGAATCAATAAGTCCGAACTTAAATTCAAGGATAACCTGTGGTTTTTAAATGAAGAGGACTCTCATGACAACAAAATTGTTTTTGACAAATCGTTTAAGAATTTTAGCTTCGATGATATAATCCTGTCGCATCAAGGACAGGCAGTTTCTCTTAAAGGCAAGATAAAAGATAGGATTAACAAAGACTTGCAATTAAGTTTTAAAGATATTGATTTATTTAAAATAACGCCTGCAAATGATCAGTTTGTTTTTAATGGTAATTTAAATGGTGCCATTAATTTCAAGCAAAATGATAACGTATATAAACCTACGGCTTCCTTAAAAATTGACGGATTAAATATTAATAAAACCGATCTTGGTTTATTAACTTTTGATATTGAAGGTAATCAGAGTTTGGATAAATTTACAATTAACTCATTTTTAGAAAATGATAATTTAGAATCTTTTAATGTTAATGGTAGTTTTGGCATTGTCAACAAGGAAACTATTTTAGATCTAAAAGTTCAGCTAAGTCAATTTAATCTCGGCATTTTAAGTACTCTAGGTAAAGGAGTTTTATCCAATATTCGTGGATTAGTCTCAGGAAATGCTATTGTGAAAGGAAATGTCAAAAAGCCAACTATCAACGGACGTCTTTTTGCTGATAAGGCAGGTTTAACGATTCCGTATTTAAATGTTGATTATGAATTGGGAGAACGATCAGTAATTGATTTAGTCGATGAGAAATTTTTGTTTAGAAGTAACACACTTGCGGATACTAAATTCAAAACCAAAGGACTTTTAAATGGAGTCATTGAACACAATAATTTTGCTGATTGGAAATTAGATTTAGGCATAAGCTCGCGTCGATTGCTAGTTTTAGATACTCAGGATGCTGAGGATGCGGCATATTATGGAACTGCATTTATTAACGGAAGCGCAACAATAACAGGTCCAACAAATGGTCTTTTTATCAAAGTAGCAGCGGAGTCCGAAAGAGGAACTGAAATAAAAATCCCGATCAATTATGCAGAGAGCGTAAGCGAGAACTCTTTTATTCACTTTTTAAGCCCCAAAGAAAAATACAATAGAAAAATGGGGATTGTAGATGATACCCGAAACTACAAAGGTCTGGAATTAGAGTTTGATTTAGATATCACTCCTGATGCCGAAGTGGAAGTTATTTTAGATCGAAATTCAGGCCATGGAATGAAAGGGAAAGGCTTTGGCTCATTGCTATTTAAAATTAATACTTTAGGGAAGTTCAATATGTGGGGCGATTTCCAGGCATACGAAGGAACCTATAATTTTAAATATGGTGGTTTAATAGATAAAAAGTTTGATGTAAAAAAAGGAGGTCAAATTTCATGGGAAGGGAATCCAATGCGTGCACAATTAAATTTGCAAGCGGTGTATAAAACTACTGCAAATCCTGCTGTGCTGCTAGATAACTCGTCTTTTAATAGAAAAGTACCCGTTGAAGTAGTTATTGGTATCCAAGGAGATTTAGCCAGCCCTGAACCTGATTTTAATATTGAGTTCCCAACAGTTAGTAACGTATTAAAATCTGAGATTCAGTACAAACTGAATGATAAAGATGTAAGGCAAACTCAAGCGCTTTATTTACTTTCATCAGGTGGTTTTTTAAGTCAAGAAGGTGTAAGTCAGTCTGATTTTTCCGGTAGTTTATTTGAAACAGCCTCTAGCTTATTGGGTGGTATAATTAAATCAGATAATGATAAATTCAAGGTTGGGTTAAATTACATTTCGGCAGATAGACGAATTGGAAGAGAAACAGACGGTCGAGTAGTAGCCACCATTTCCTCACGAATCAATGAACGAATTACAGTTAATGGAAAAGTTGGTGTACCTTTTGGAGGTATCAATGAATCAGCTATTGTAGGCGATGTCGAATTCCAATACAGGGTAAATGTTGACGGAACGTTGAACTTAAGGCTATTTAATAGAGAAAATGACATCAACTATATTGGGCAGGGTATTGGTTATACACAAGGTGTAGGAATGAGTTATGAGGTAGACTTTGACACCTTTGCAGAACTTGTAAACAAGATTTTTAAAAAATATAAAATAGGAAAGGCTGATTCTACTATTGATCAGTATCAAGATTCTAATCTAGCGCCGGAGTTTATCAACTTTAATAACAGTAAAAAACCGAAACCCGAAACTCCAAAAAAAAATAGTGAAGCTATATTACCGGAGGAAGATTAATTATTACGCCTTTATTATTTATCCATTTTTTTTTAAATCACCGCTGTCGCGGCTTAGTAATAGAATTGCTGATTGCCTCTACTTACCTATAGCGGACTCGTTTACCTCCTGCGTCTTTTTTTACTACATTAATAAGTAATAGTTAATTAGAAGCACAACAGCTTGCGCTTAAATTCAGGTATATTTCGAGAATTGTTAATTTTTACTGAAATAAATTAACTTTTTATGAAAAAACCATCTTTTTTTTGATTTAATCGAAAACTTATCAACGAAAACGTTTGAATTTAAAATAGTTAACTAATTTAAGTATTCACTCATTGCTGAATCCATTTTATGTTTGTTAATTTTACACTTTAATACTTTAATAATGCAAAAAACAATAAAAAAAATAGGTGTACTAACCTCTGGAGGAGATTCTCCAGGAATGAATGCTGCTATTAGATCAGTTGTTCGTACATGCGCTTATCACAATATAGAATGTATAGGAATTTATAGAGGGTATCAAGGAATGATTGAAGGAGACTTCAAAGAAATGGGACCAAGAAGTGTCAATAATATCGTTAACAAAGGTGGGACTGTTCTTAAATCGGCTCGATCGCAGGAATTTAGAACTCCTGAAGGTCGCTTGAAAGCACATGAAAATCTTGTTAAAGCTGAGATTGATGCCTTAGTGGTAATTGGTGGAGATGGAACTTTTACAGGAGGATTGTTGTTTAATACTGAATTTAATTTTCCAGTAATGGGAATTCCAGGAACGATTGATAATGATATTTTTGGTACCAGTCATACTCTTGGCTATGACACGGCTCTTAATACTGTTGTGGAAGTGATCGATAAAATTAGAGACACAGCGAGTTCTCATAACCGACTCTTTTTTGTGGAGGTAATGGGTAGAGATGCTGGTCATATTGCTTTAAATGCAGGAATTGGAGCAGGAGCTGAGGAAATCCTTATACCAGAAGAAGATCTAGGTTTGGACCGACTTTTAGATTCTTTAAAAAAGAGTAAAGCCTCAGGAAAGTCCTCTAGTATTGTTGTTATTGCCGAAGGTGATAAAATAGGTAAAAACGTCTTTGAACTAAAAGACTATGTCGAAGCTAATTTACCGGAGTATGATGTAAGAGTTTCTGTATTAGGTCATATGCAACGCGGTGGTTCGCCTTCCTGTTTTGATCGTGTGTTAGCGAGTCGTTTAGGAGTTAAAGCGGTAGAGTCATTATTAGAAGGTAAATCCAATTATATGGTAGGTTTACAGAATGACAAAGTTAATCTTACCCCATTAGAACAAGCTATAAAAGGAAAATCAGAGATTGACAGAGAACTGTTAAGGGTTTCTGATATCATGTCAACATAAAAAATTAAACAGAGGTATTTTGTACTTCAATTCAATAAAATAGTTAATAGTAAATACAAAAGAAATGTCAAAAGTAAAATTAGGAATAAACGGATTTGGAAGAATAGGAAGAATCGTTTTTAGAGAATCTTTCAATAGAGATAATGTTGAAGTTGTTGCGATCAATGACTTGTTAGATGTAGATCACTTAGCATACTTATTAAAGTATGATTCAGTTCACGGTCGTTTTAATGGTACTGTAGAAGTTAAAGAAGGGCAACTTTTTGTAAACGGAAAAAACATTCGAATCACTGCTGAGAGAAATCCTGCAGATTTGAAATGGAATGAAGTAGATGTGGATGTAGTTGCAGAATGTACTGGTTTCTTCACAACTGTTGAAACAGCGAATGAGCACATTAAAGGTGGTGCTAAAAAAGTAATAATTTCAGCTCCTTCGGCTGATGCACCGATGTTTGTAATGGGAGTTAACCATACTGAAGCGAAAGCTTCTGACTTAATCGTTTCAAACGCGTCTTGTACAACCAACTGCTTGGCACCTTTAGCTAAAGTAATCAATGACAATTTAGGAATTGTTGAAGCTTTAATGACAACGGTTCACGCTACAACATCGACACAAATGACAACTGATGGTCCGTCAAGAAAAGACTGGAGAGGTGGTCGTGCCGCTTCATGTAATATCATACCTTCTTCTACAGGAGCAGCAAAAGCGGTAGGAAAAGTAATTCCTGAGTTAAATGGTAAACTTACAGGTATGGCTTTCCGTGTTCCAACTACAGATGTATCTGCAGTGGATTTAACAGTAAAAGTTGCTAAAGAGACATCTTACGAGGAGATCATGGCTGTTTTGAAAAATGCTTCAGAAACAACAATGAAAGGGATTTTAGGATTTACAGAAGATCTAGTAGTTTCTCAAGATTTTGTAGGTGACTCAAGAACTTCAATCATTGATGCTAACGGAGGAATTGGTTTAAATAGTACTTTTTTTAAAATCATCTCTTGGTATGATAATGAATACGGTTATTCAAGTAAATTAATTGATTTATCGGTATACATTGCAGGATTAAAATAATCTTTATATATTTATGAAGTCCCGTTATCACATTGTAACGGGACTTTTATTTTTAAGTGATAATCTGCTAGATTTTAAATAGAATCATGTAGAAACATACTAAACCAAAACCTAATACAATGAGATTAATAGTTGATAGTGGCTCTACTAAAGCAGATTGGATAGCAATTGATGAAAACGGAAAAGTATTGTTTACAGCGCAAACTTTGGGTTTAAACCCTGAAATCCTAGAAAATCATGAAGTAATTGAACGATTGAATGATCGTTTTGATATTCTTCAAAATAAAAACGAGGTGACACACTTGTTTTTTTACGGGGCAGGATGTGGAACGGATAAAATGAAGATTACGCTGTCACGCGCTTTTCAAGATTATTTCAAAAATGCCATAATATCAGTAGAGGAAGATACCTATGCTGCTGTATATGCTACTACGCCTAAGGGTGAGAAAGCCATTGTATCAATTTTAGGTACAGGATCTAATTGTAGTTATTTTGATGGAAAAGAATTGCATCAAAAAGTACAATCTTTGGGTTACATTGTAATGGATGATTGTAGCGGAAACGTTTTTGGGAAAGAGTTGATTAGAAAGTATTACTTTAATAAAATGCCAAAGGAACTAGCTACTGACTTTGAAAAAGAATACAATCTAGAGCCTGACTTTATCAAAAATAAATTATATAAAGACACCAATCCCAATGCCTATTTGGCAACTTTTGCAAAGTTTTTGATCAAACATAAAGATCATGAATTATGCCGCAAAATAATTTTAAAGGGAATGAAAAGTTTTGTAAAAAACTATATCAAGCAGTTTGAAAACTGTAAAGAGGTTCCCGTTCACTTTGTTGGTTCTATTGCTTTTTATCTAAAAGACGAACTAAAGGAAACCTTTGAGAAATACGATTTGCAATTAGGTACCGTTTTACGAAGACCAATTGATGGCCTTATTGCCTATCATGTAGCCAACAAATAAAGACTTTTAGTATAGAAAGATTAATAGTAAAAAAGCCAAATTATAAATACATATTTATAATTTGGCTTTTGCTATTTAATATGATAGGTGATTACAGTATAGCAATCATTGATATTTCAACATTTACATTTTTTGGTAGGCATGCAACTTGTACCGTTTCTCTTGCTGGCGCTGTACTTTCGTCAAAATAGGACCCGTAAACGGCATTAATTCGAGCAAAATCATTCATATCCATAATGAATATAGTAGCTTTTACCACATGATCAAAAGTCATTCCCGCTGCCTTTAAAACGGCTTCCATATTCTGCATCACTTGCTTTGTTTCTGCTTCAATAGTTTCCGTAATTAACTGATTGGTTACTGGATCGATTGCGATTTGTCCAGAGGTATACAAAGTATCACCTTTTAAAACAGCTTGACTATAAGGTCCAATAGGAGCAGGAGCATTGTCGGTAAAAATTACTTTTTTCATAATATAGGCAAAGGTATTAATTAGGTTATTGTTTGTAATGAATCGTCTTATCGGTTTGTATTTAGACTTCTTTTATCAAATTTAAGATCACTCAAGACACCTGATTTAATTCCGATAAAGAATCCCCAGTTTGCATTAGTTCCAAAAGGCGTCCAGTTGAAATCCATTCTCCAGCTTAGTAAATCACGCTCAAAACGTAGTTGTGTAAACGTAACTCCGTTTTGAACAAAATCATATCCTGTGGAGATTCCAGCTTTCCATTTAGGAGTTAAATCAGCATTGGCAGAAATCATAATGGAGTTTCCTGTGATTTGTTTTTCACGATTGTTGTTCCCGTAAGTCAATGAATAGGCAAATGTCATATCCCAAGGTAATTTAGAATGAAAAAATTCTGAAATCACGTCAGTTCCAGCCTCTTCGCTTCCATCAAATTGACTTCTTCGATTATCATTTAAATTGGTATTACTTCCAAATAAATCATCTTCACGACCACCATTTCTTGTGGTTTGCGAATTTTTATCTTTTGATTTTTTATCGTTTGAAGAACTGGAAATGGAATAGTTTAAAGTCATATTAGCACTTGTCATTCTAAAAAGACTTCCACCGTTATTGATGTTAAAAACATTGATTCTATTTCCGGTATTATCAATTGCATAAGGATCTAAGGTGGTTCCAAAGTTTACATTCATTTTATTTTCAAACAATTGCGTTCCGCCACTAACTCGAATAGGAGCAAATGCTAAACTAGTTACACCATCAGCATTAAGGTTATAACTGGTCGATAGATTTAGATTATTTATTAACATAATTTTCTTAGGCGCTACCTTTGTACTATCAGAGTCTCTCACTTTAGCTTCAAAAGTATTGCTTAAATCAAATCCTAAGATATTGGAATTAGTTATACCTGGAGCACCAAATAGCCCGTTTTCAAACCTACTGTATTGTTTAAAAATGGTTCCTGTAGCATCAGAAGCATAAGTGTCATAATACTTTTCAAAACTAGGTGTATAGGAATAAGAAAAATTGGGACGCATAACGTGTCGAATCGATTGAATTTTCTTATTGTCGCCAAAGTTAAAAGTACCGTAAACCGTGGTCCCTAAACTAGACGAGAATGAATATGTTCTATAGGCATCAAAACCGTTGATAACTTTATCTTCTACAATACTTTTATCAGTATTATAGCCTCTTTGCAAGGTTTTAGCGGTCCAAACTTCGTTGTAATTGGCAGTAGTAGAGGCACTAAAATATTTGAATAACTTAAAATTGGTGCTTATTGGTATGCTGTGCTGCATCCCAATTCTAGCATCTTTAAACATTTGAGGTTTGAAAAATAGGGAATCATTTGTTACTATTTCGTTACGCCCATTTAAGTTGTATTGGAGGTTTATATTTTTTATAAATCCTTTTTTCACGCCATCCTTTCCAACAAAGGGATAAACTCGGTCCACACTTAATTGAAGAGTAGGCAACGTCATATTGATTACCTCCGTTTGTGTGTTTTGTGAATGCGTAGCTGTTAGCGACATTCTTAACTGAGGTATGGTATTAAACGTTTTAGCATAGGATATAGAGGAACTTAAAGTATTATTTAAATTGGATCCTATGTTAGCTAAATTAATGGATGTTTTAAAGTATTTGCTACTTCCTAAATTTACCGATGCTGAGAAAGTGGAATTAGGGTTTGCTTTGGCATCACGAGAGTGAGACCACTGAATATTATAAATTTTCTGTTTTGAATAGTCTGGAAAACCGCGTTCGCTTGTAATTAAATTTTCGAATCTAAAATTAACATTTCCTGAAAAGCTATACTTTTTAGCATACGAGGATTCAAAACGCATACCGTAGCTTCCATTGGTGTAATAATCTCCTGAAACGGTTAAATCATAATGGTCATTTAAAGCAAAATAGTATCCTCCATTTTGTAATGAAAACCCTCTAGCATTGGAATCGTTATAGCTAGGGAGTATGATACCAGAGATACTTGTTTCTTTACTCATTGGGAAATAAGCAAAAGGTAAAGCAATAGGTGTAGGTACATTGGCGATTACCATGTTTGTTAATCCTGTAACTACTTTTTTTCCTGGAATAAATTTTACTTTATTAGTTTGGAAATAATACTCGGGATCTTCAATATTAGCTGAGGTGGTAAAACGTGCGCCTTTTAAAAAGTAAACCGAATCGTTTTCTTTTTTCGTTATAGCTGCTTTAATTTTAAATTCACCTTGGTCTGAGCGGGAATTGTAGATTAGCGCTTTTTTAGTCTTAAAATTAAACCGAATGGAGTCTGGTTCTACAATATTGGTGCCTTGTTTAAAATTTGGATATTGAGAATATTTACCAGTCGAATCCTTCATGCGACCTGCATAAACTTCATTCTTTTCGTAATCCAAAACAATCTTTCCAGCTTTAAGTTCGATGTCTTGATAATAAAGTTCGGCCTTGTCATACAAGGTAATCAATTTATTTTTTTGATCTATTTTAGCATATTGCTCTGCTTTATATCGCACTTTTCCATCTAAAATTGCCTTTTTAGGGCTTTTTTTGATTTTTATAATCGTGTCTGTTGCTTGAATGGTCTTGGTTGCAATCGTATCTTTTGGCTTTGCAGTTGCTTTAACTGCATCAACTTGTTTTATAGTTGTTTGCGGTTTTTTTTGGGACCCTAATTCTTGCGCGTGCAATGTACCACAACCTATTATTAGGAAAAATGATAACAAAACGATATTAAATAAGTTTGTCTGCAAAGGTTTAAATACTATTTTTGTAAAATTATGGCTTGTTTTTTGAAGTGTCAAACTTACAGATTATTTTGTGGCAAAAATAGTCAAATAAAAAAATTAAGTACTAACCTTCTATTAAAATTAACTCTTTAAGATGAAAATCAAATATCATAGTTTTTTTTTACTAACCATTTTGGTGTTGTGCAACAAAACTATAGTGTTCGCTCAGGAAAATCAAAATTTTACAATAATTCTCGATGCAGGTCATGGAGGTAAAGATCCCGGAAATTCCTATCATGGTTTTACTGAGAAAGAGATTGCTCTTAAAACAACGTTAAAAGTAGGTGAGTATTTGGAAAAAATCCCCAATTTTAAGGTAATCTATACGCGCACTACCGATGTTTTTATTGAACTAGCTAACAGACCTAAAATAGCCAATAAAGCTAACGCTAATTTATTTGTTTCTATTCATTGTAACTCAGTGAAGAGTTACCAACCTTACGGGACTGAAACTTTCGTGATGGGACTTTCGCGTAGTGATTTGAATTTAGAAGTTGCTAAAAAGGAGACTTCAGTTATATTATTAGAAGATAATTTTAAGGATACTTATCAAGGTTTCGATCCTAACAAGCCCGAATCGCTAATTGGCTTAACAATTTTACAAGAAGAAAATTTAAATAACAGTATTATTTTGGCTAACGAAATTCAAAATAATTTTACACATACATTGAAAAGGAATTCAAGAGGTATCAAACAACAACCTTTATGGGTTTTGGATGCAGCTTATATGCCTAGTGTTTTAATTGAGCTTGGTTTTTTATCAAATAAAGAAGAGGGGCAGTACCTTGATTCCGATGAAGGGCAAGAGCAAATGGCAGAACAAATTGCCAAGTCAATCGTAGCGTACAATAAGAAATATTATGGTAGTAAAAAAGGCAGTAATAAGGTAGTCGAGATTAAGGATGTTCCTATGGTAAAGCCAGTTGTTAATGCAACAAATACTGATACTAAAACTGTTTTAGGAGGGTATAAAATACAGCTTTTAGCTAGTTCTAAAAATATTCCCTTAATTCCTCGAAACTTTAAGGGATTGGCGGACGTTAAAAGCTCGTATGATCATACTATTTTTAGGTATACTTATGGGCAAACATCGGATTTTGAAGAAGCTAAGTTGTTGCAAGCTCAGGCAAAAAATGCTGGTTTTGTCGATGCTTTTATTGTAATGCCAAACTAATAAAAACACATTTTCTAGCGGTTTTTAATTTGAATCGAATAGAAATATAAAATACATTTTAAAATTGAAAAACATTACAATATATAAAACCGGACTAGTGCTTTTTACTTGTTTTTTAACAAGTGTAAGCTCGTATAGTCAAGGTACTAATTTTAAAGTAGCACTTGATGCTGGGCATGGTGCACACGATTTTGGAGCATCTTACAATGGCCATATTGAAAAAAATATTGCTTTGGCTGTGGTATTAAAAGTGGGTAAAATTTTAGAAGCTAATTCAAAAATTGATGTCATATATACGCGTAAAACCGACGTTTTTATTGATTTAGTCGAAAGAGCAAACATCGCCAATCGAGCTAATGCCTCCATATTTGTTAGTATTCATTGCAATGCCAATAAAAACACGGCCGCTGATGGGACAGAAACCTACGTGATGGGTAT
>NZ_JAQWTM010000018.1 GCF_029242675.1 Flavobacterium sp. | reverse complement strand
TAATCATGCTTAGCGTAAGCAATCTAAAAAAACAGAATCAGTACTAAATTAACGGCGTTAAAGTGTATTTAGTAGTATCAAAGAAAACAGACGCCACAGTTGATAAAAAATCTAAAAAAATAGCAAATAATAACAAAATTTTAGCTCAGAAAATTGTTAAAGCAATAATATTTTAAATACTTTTGCGACTTAACTCAATTAACTCATTTATAATGAAAAAAATAATTTTATTACTTTCTGCAGCTGTTGTTCTAATCTCTTGCAGCAAAGTTGGAAAAGATGAATACATCATTTCTGGTACAGCAAAAGGTGTTGAAAACGGTAAAACGATTATCTTAGAAAAGCAAGACGAATCAGGAATGGGCTTTGTTGCTGTTGATACCGTAAAAGTTGAAAACGGTAAATTTGAAATCAAAGGTAAAGTTACTGAACCTGCATTTTATACTATTCAATTAGAAGCTGCTGCTTCAAAAGTGCCATTTATCTTAGAAAGTGGTGAAATTGCTGTTGTTATTGATAAAGATAGTATCCAAAACACAAAAGTTTCAGGAACGTACAACAATGATGAGTACGTTAAATTTAACGACGAAATTAAAGTTGTTCAAAAGAAACTAATGACGTTTCAAAAAAGTAACATGCAAGCAATGACTGCTGCACAACAGACTAACGATACCGTTGTAATCAATAAATTAATGAAAGAGTACACTTCTATTCAAGAAGAAGTAGGAACAGCTTCTAAAGCAAAATACCTTTCATATGCTGAAAATCACCCAAAATCTTTCATTACCGCTTTGATTGTTCAAGGTTTATTAATGGATCCATCTACTGATGTAAAGAAAATGGAAACGATTTACAATGGTTTAGATGAAACTATTAAAAACACGAAACCAGGTAAAGCAGTAAAAACAAAACTTGCTGAAATGAAAGCGCCTTCAGTTGGAGCAACTGCTCCTTCTACTGGTGACGCTAAATGAAGTACTGATTTTTCTGCTCCTAATCCCGAAGGCAAAATCATTACGCTTAAGGAAAGTTTAGGAAAAGTTACAGTAGTCGATTTTTGGGCATCATGGTGTGCACCATGTAGACAAGAAAACCCAAATGTAGTAGCAATTTATAAAGAATTGCATTCAAAAGGATTAAACATTATTGGTGTATCTTTAGATAAGGATAAATCAAAATGGAAAGAAGCAATTGCTAAAGATAATCTTACTTGGACGCAAGTTTCGAATCTAAAGTTTTGGGAAGATCCTATTGCGGCTCAATATAAAGTACAAGCAATTCCCGCGACATTTATTTTAGATGCATCTGGAAAAGTAGTAGCACGCGACTTAAGAGGTCCTGAATTAAGAGCTAAAATTTTTGAATTACTAGCAAAAAAATAGTTCTTCTAGAACAAAATAGAAAATCTCCCTAGTGGAGATTTTTTTATTTTATTCAATACCAATAGATTAAAAAATAATCCAAAATTAAGTGCAAAATTAATTTGCAGAAACGAAAACTGTTACTATATTTGCCACCGCTAACAACAACGCAAGTATTGAAAGCAAAGGCCTCGGGGAGATACTCAAGCGGCCAACGAGGGCAGACTGTAAATCTGCTGACTACGTCTTCGTAGGTTCGAATCCTACTCTCCCCACTATAAGGGATGAAGATAAGAAAGTGAAAGAGTTTCAATATTTTCAAAAGTCCTTAAAAAAAGTGTTAAGCCTGCAAATCCAGCGATTTGCAGGCTTTTTTCATTTTCTGCACCTAGTCAAAATTTATAAAAGCGCTCAAAGTTTTTGTGGCACAATCGTGGCACATTTACATTTTTTAAAATGTGCCACAGAATATCATCTAAAACCCTATTAACAAAGGGGTTAACTTACTTAACGACTTGATTTTTTGGAGTTATAATTCTACATTTATTAACCCTAAAAGTTGAATTATGTTAGAAAGCAGTTTTGGGCTGGTTTTCTTTTTGAAAATCCCCCGCAATGAAAGTAAAATTAGAGTCGTTTACCTTAGAATTACCGTTGATGGAATACCTAAAGAAACATCTACAAAACGTAAGTGGGATATCTCACGTTGGGATCAAAAACTAGAAAGAGCAATCGGTTCCAAGGAAGATGCAAAATCTCTTAACTTTTTCTTGGATTCTCTTATTCTTAAAAT
>NZ_JAQWTM010000010.1 GCF_029242675.1 Flavobacterium sp. | reverse complement strand
CTTTCGTAAAAAATTACCATACAAGGTTATTCTGCTATCATTCACCGTGGCAAACACGGCTCCATTGGCTTCAGCATTCTTCACCATGGTTCTGAATTTGATGATGTCAAAAACGACCCCGTCTCGGCCTACCCTTTTTTGACGGTAAAACAATTGACCTTTATTGGCGATAGCATTTCCAATAAAAACAAGAGGAATTAATAAAAGACCAAACGCTATCCCTAAGACCGCTAAAACGATCTCAATGATTCGCACGATAGTCAAATACAATTTATTTTGGTTGCTCCTACTAAACGGAAAAAATCCATAAAAATCTTTTGCCATGTAATGCACTGGAATGCGTTGGGTTTTACTTTCATACACTTGCGTATACTCTCTAATAATTTTACCTGACTCCAAGAGATGCAATAATTGTTGGTACAAAGTAGCTGTGATACCATTTGTTTTTTGGGTAGCAACCACTATTTCGGTTACTTTATTTTCTTTGACAAAAGTGGATAAATTATCGCGCTCAATTTGTTCTACATAATGGTTTCTAGAATCATCTATTTCAATGGCATCAATGCTTACATAGCCGATAATTTTATAATGTGGATCTATATTCTCTAAGCCCAATATTAGCTCTTCTACTTCACAATTTTCGCAGATCAAAACGGCATTTTGCATAAAACGATTTGAAGCTAAAAAACGAACATAAAAAAGCCTCCAAGAAATCAAACTAAAAAAAAGAACAAGAAAAAAGGTTAAAATTTGCAGTCGATTGGTTGGTAAAAGAGGAGAAAAAACGGGAGTAAGTAAATAGACCAGAGCTGTGGTAGTGGAAGTTAAAATCGTACTTCTTACAATTAAAAACTGATTGCTAGCCACTTGTAGTTTATACATCTCGAAAATAATACCAAAAACACTTAGATAAAGTCCAAGAACAAAGGCAGCTGAAAATTGAGTAGCAATGGTTTCTAGATATTCTAATTCGAAAAAATAAGATGCTAGGTACAACCATAACCAAACAAAAAAGAGATCGAATAGATAAAGAATCATCTTTCGTTCTGATATTTCAAAATGGATTTTATTGCTTGCCATAAGTTTTGGAACTTGCTGCTGCAATGTAATAATTTTGGCGCAAGTACCTTTGGTACTTCGTTTAAAACTATTTACTAATTATTAACATCCCACCGCCAAAATCGCTAGACCTCCTTTTTTGGAGATGTTCTAGGTATCAGTTGTACATTGAGTAGTGACAAAGCGTAAATAAATGAGGGAACTGCCGTACGCATTGCAGCATGATTGATTGTCAAGAACCAAAAGGCAACGAAGCAAAGCAAATACATATTAAATTTGTTCTCTAGATACAATACTAAAGGGGTAACAAACAAAATTAAGAGCCCTAAAGCACCAAATGAGCCGTGCTCAGCGAGCATTCTCGTTATTTCATCGTGAGACAATATGAAATTTCCAGTTTGAACCTCTCTATTTTCTACTCCTTTCCCAACACCTACTCCAAAAATAGGATTTTCTAAAAACTGCTTTATCTCATTTTTAGCCACATCTTCTCTTCCTGTAAACTGGCTTTCCTTGGCTCTACCGGCGGCATCTTGGTTAGCATATCTTTTTTCAATCAGCCCGCCCGTTTGATAAGAGGTATAGCTCCAGACACCCATCATTGCCACTAAGATGAGCCCAAAAATATAATTTAGCTTTACCTTTCCTTGAAAATTGGATTTAAAGTAAAGGAATACTAATAAGAGTACAATCATTAAAAAACCGGTAATCATACCTCCTCTTGAAAAAGTAACCATCCCTCTATAGCTGATAATTAAAGCCAAAACAAGATTGATAAGCAGTAAAACTTTTGTTTTTGATTCCAAAATAATTCGAGAAAAAAAGATAAACATTCCTAATCCTAAAAAAGTAGCAACTTGGTTGGGACCAAATCCTCCTGAAGTTTCAAAGTTGGAATCAGTACCCGTTATCACGTCTCTTATATTTGGCGTGTAAAAAATAAGATAAACAACACAGCTAATAATTGGCAAACCTAGACAAAGCAGAATATTATTCATTCTCTCTAATGATAATTTTCTCCTATAGGTGTATAATGACGCAAATGCCAAACATAATGGACCTGAAATATTAAAAGCGATAGAATTTTTGATATTTGAATCAAAATTCAACACAAAACTTGACATCACGACACCAGGCACTAACAAAAGTAAAAAAATCCAATACGGAACGGCTCCTTTTGAAAAGCCCTTGTAAAACATCCCCATAAAGATAAAGACCATTACTTCATATTTTGAGAATTCATAGGTAATATTACCTCCTGTCATTCTTAATATAAGTTCGCTTCCAACAACATAACCCGCCACCAAAAGACATTCATCTTTTTTGTTTTGAGATTTGACAACAAAATATATTCCCAATAAAAAAATTGCGTATCCGTACACTTTCGCCATAAATGGTACAGCATAAATAACCATTCCAATAAAAACATGGAATAAAATTAAGTAAAAATATACTTGCTCTTCTTTTTTCATTTTATACTAGTATCTAACCAATGTAAATATTGGTATATGATATTCTCTTCTGTAAATTGCTATTCAATTCTAATTAATAAAACCTTAGCGTAATCAGCTCATTTCTTATAAAGTTCATCAAGTATTTATATGGATCGGACTTAATATATTATGCGCACTACTAGTAATTATCAAGCTCCTTAAATGCTACACAATCAATAATTCTTTTTTATTTGATTACAGCAAAATGCAGAAACACTTTCATTAGTAGTAACTGATTAACAATTTATAAATTCGTTAAAAATTACTAAATATAAATTCTTCTTATTTAATAGGGTCCATTGAATACTTTATAAAATATCTTGCTACCATAAATAAACTGAACTTAAAATTCGTAAAGATAATTTAACACTATTTGAATTGAACTACATCCAATGATTTATCTTGAACTTAATAATACAATTAGGAGAGAACAGAAATGAAATTCGAAACAACGGATCATTTCTCTACTACTTAGTGAGTATATCCGCATATTTGGTAATCAGCATTTGCATTACAACTTCTTTAGAAAAATTCTTCGATACCCACGTCTTTAACTTCAAGCCAAATTGGCGCCTACTAATTTCATCGTTTACTAATCTTTCTAACTGATTTTTTAATGAATGTATATCATTAGGATCAAAAAGTAATCCAGTACTATTAGCAATAACTATCTCGTCGCAGGAACCTACATTTGCAGATAAGGTAGGCAAGGCACACATTCCATATTCAAGTAAGCTGACCGGAAAACCTTCTGAGGTAGAAACTAAAACTCCTATACTAGCTTGGAGCAAAATATTTTTAATGTCAGGTCGGGAATCATAAAAAAAAACTGATTTTATTAAATTTTTATTTTTAACGAAATCATAAAGTCTTGTAGCATAATCATCAAGATAATCTTTTCCTATCAAATGCAAGCTCCATCCCATTTTATATAGTAGCAATTGTTCAAATGCTTCTAATAATACTAAATGATTTTTTGGGTTTTTAAGATTCGCGACATAAACAATTCGCTTACCGCTTATACCTTGCAAAACTGTTTCCTTGCTACTTTCGGTAATGCAAGTCGTGAAATTTGGAATGTAAAGGATCTGTTTGCAGAATGTTTTTTGTCTTGCCCACAACTCTAAACTTTTACTCACCACAAAAATAGCACTAAAAAAAAAAGAGCAGCAAATTAAGATTACATTATTAAATCTTGACTGCCTCACTCTTGCCCCATAATGTTCATGCCAAATAATTTTAATTTGAGGATAGGTAATTTTTAATAAAGTGGCAATAAAAAAAGAAGTTCCATGAGCGTGCACGATCTCAACTTGATGCTGAATAATATATTTTCTTAATCTAAAAACAGCCTTAAAATCTATAGCATATTTTCTAGATAAATATAAGTAAGAACAATTAGATTGAATTACTTTAAGCAAAGGCCCTTCTTTTCTTGTAGTAACTATTCCTGAAAACTCAATCATATCTGCCAAGCTATTCGCATAATTAAGAGCCATGCGCTCTGCACCGCCAGCCTCTAAGGAATCTATAATTTGAACAATACGCATTAAATTATCAATTTTTTAATTTCTGATTCAAAAACATCTAATGTATATTTTTGTGACCATGCAACTGCTGCATTTCGTTTCAATTCATACTCTTTTGCATTATCTAGGAGCGAGGCTACTTTAGCTATATCATCTTCTAATTTTTTATATAACAACAACCCTCTTTCTTCCTTGTTCAACATACTAAAAATGCAAGAGACATTCGTTGCGATTGGAACACAACCCCAAAACATGCCTTCGGCAATCGCTTTTGGCCAACCTTCACTATCTGATGGAAGCACAACAAAATCACTCTCTTGATAGGCTATCTTTAGTGTTTCTCTGTCTTGATTCCCTCGTAGCATAACTACTTTCCCTAAAACTTTATCCTTTACATAACGTGCTAAATTGCTGCGTTCTAATCCTTCTCCAAACAATTGTAAAGCCACAGCATATCCTTTATCGCGAAGCCCTTCGACTAACTGGACAGCATACAATGGATTTTTACCTTTCACTAAAGTTCCTACAAAAACAAAATTCGTCACAGGGTTTGCTTTTACAGGTTGCAAAGGATGTTTTTCCTGTTCTAGGTAGCTTGCCGTAAAAAAAGATTTACAGTTCTTGGTTTGTCTATTCCATTCTCCATAGATCAATACTTGCATATTCCTTGTTAAAAAAGTATTCGATAGTATTTTTTGTTGCAAAGTATAGGTCCAAGGTTTTTTGGCATTCGGGTCCCAGTTACCTGCATATTTTGCTGTTTTCATTTTTTTAGGAAAAAAAATCTGCATGCAACACCCAAGCAATCCAATATTTCCTGGACAACGTAAATGTATATGATCCGCCTGTTGCATAGCTTTATACATTTTCCAAAGTATTTTAGGTAATTTACCTATGGAAAAAAAAACATTTTTTAAACTTAGAATATTGAAATTTTCAACTTGAATAAAATCAATTTGATCCTTCTCGTAAGCAGAATCAATAGCCGTTTTTAATTGGTTTGATATGGGTGCTAAAATGACAAGCTCGTCAACATACTTCGTCCAAATATTCATTTCGTTGACGTAAGGCGCATAAGCAAAAAAATGATTCTGCTCTATGATATGCGGGACATGTGTAATAACTAGAAATTTCACTGTATTTTTGGTTTGTTAAACAACAAACTCCACCAACCAAAAGTTCTCCCTAAAGCTTCTGTCAAAGGTTCTTTTTTTGTATCAGCAGTAATTGCATTCGTATATCTAATAAGTGTTAAGAGAATAGTTATTGCGTGCCATTTAAATTGCTGTTTGATGGTAGGATTTGGATTTTTAGTTCGCCAAACATACCAACCGTTACGCACTACCATTTTACCATATTGATATTGATTGGGCCTTCCCGATGGATCATGATGATGATTTAATTGTGCTGCAGTATTCAAATATAAGGTTCCTACTTTAGCCACTCTCAATGTAAAATCGGCATCTTCATACAATCCATAGCCTTCAAAATAGATAGAAAACTGAACGGTTTTAAACACTGATTTCTTAAAGGACGAAACACCACCCATAAGCATCTCAACTTGATATGTTTTACCGCTAGGAGGTAAAAACCCCACACTTCGTCCATGCGAATACAACGAAGAATAACCTGGAGGACAATCACTATCTAATCCTAACTTTTTTCGAAGGACGAATCGACTTCCTTCCTTTTGCATCCAACCGTCATAATAAAACTCATTAACTGATGGTTGATATCCATCTCCTACATATTTCCATTCTTTTTCATTTACAATAGAACCTCCCACACCCATTGCCTCTGGATATAATTGGTACGTTTGTAGCAACTCCTTAAAATAATCCATTTCAAGAACTATATCATCATCTAAAAAACAGACTACCTCTATTTCCTTTCCTACTCGCTCTACACCATAATTGCGTTGCTTGGTTAACCCACGATCATTATCTAATACCTTGAAGTACTTAAGATTATCAAAATAATGATCCCTTAAAACAATATCCGTCAACTCGTTAGTAGAACCATCAACAATTAAAATCTCATCCGGATAAACGGACTGCTGTTTAACTGACTGTAATAGCTTGAGTACTGGTTGCGGACGCATGTACGTACAAATTATTAAAGAGAATTTCATCGTTTTTTATCTAATTTATTTGCCCAATAAAGACTTCTGTTCCATTGCTGCTCAAAAGCAAAATAATATTTAAAAGGATTTCTTATTGATTGTTGTCTGTAATACTTAAGAAATAAAATAGTTTTATATCCCAAGTTTTGCTCTTTTGTTTTGTGCGCAATCTGAAAAAGCATTACTGTAGGTGATGGTTTTGGCTGAATTTCATCATTACTCCAACTTAAAAGTGGCTTTGTTCTGAACCCACCAATAGGAGCTTTTAAATGAAGAATTTCAGGTTGCGGAAAATACAAAACATCATGCCCTAGATTACGTAATTGCATCCCAAAGTCATTATCCTCTCCATAACCAAACTCGTAGCCTGTGTCGAAACGACATTGCATACTACTTTTAGCAGCTATCATACTACAGCCAGAACCAAAGGCGCCCCATTGCATATAGGTATTTAATTGAGTTTTCTCTCCTTTTTGTAAACAACAGAAGGAAGCTGCTTCTGATCCATATTGTTCGATAGAATAGAAAGCATTCTCAAAAAAATTAGCGTTAAAAACAATATCATCATCTGCGAGAAAAACCCATTCATGCTCTACTTCTTTTAGAGCCAAATTTCGAGCATTACAAGCTCCAGCTTGCCGTGTGAAAATATGTTTAATTTGAAAAGGCCAATTCTCATTGGTTAGATAATCTAATTCAGATATACTATCCTGTAAAGGGTTTTGTTCAACGACAATTACTTTTTTAGGAAGTAAGGATTGCTTCGCTAAGTCCTGCAAAACATCATACAAATAGTCTTTACGCCCGATGGTAGGAATAATTACGTCTATAGTTTTGCTTGCTATTACTTTTCTTGACGAGGCTACTTTTATAGTGTCAATTGCTATGCTGTCTGCATTTCTCTTACTGTAAAAAAACGCGCTTACAAAAGGCAAAAAAGCCCATTTCTTTTCGTAAATTATAAAATTAAAAAACAACAAAAACACCCATCTCGTCCTATAATGTTGTTTCACAAAACGGAAAAGCGTGTAAATGGATCGCTCTTTCAAGTCATTTACTTCAATTCCATTTAAAAGCTTTGGTTCCGAATAGCAAAAAAGTCCTTCTGGCATCAGTAGTTTTGCCAATGAATTTAGATAATAGTCGAAATTAGAATTAAAAGGTATTTTATCATCAACTTCTACTACAACCGAAGCGTGAATCATTCCTACTGTACTGCTCATTTGCCAAGTTGGGAATGACACCTTTTTATTGACTTTTATAGAGAGTGATTCATCAACGTAACCAATACTATTTCCTAAATAAGTATCCTTTTTCGGATTGTAGGAGAGCATTAACCTATCGTGATGAAAAAGTGTATTTAGTCCTTCTACATTTAAATTCTCTTGGT
>NZ_JAQWTM010000430.1 GCF_029242675.1 Flavobacterium sp. | reverse complement strand
GTTCAAAATGTAACGATCATCCCAAGAAAAATTTACCCTTCCAAAAAATGCTTGGTATTTATAAACTGTTTCATTATCGATCAAGTCGAAAACGTTAAATGCGGATGACAGGGAATAAATTAGGCTATTACTAGTAAAACCGCTGGCCTCTTGAACCAGTTGATTTGAGGTTTGTTGTTGGAAGGTACTACCTATTAAAATTTCGGTTTTGGCCTTACTAAATTTTTTAGACCAAGATAATTGTGGTTCAATAATCCAAGATTTTCTAGAAGTTGTATTGACATATATAGACGAATATTCACTTCCTACTTCAAAAGCTGGATCATATAAAGTGGAGGGTTGTGTTCTACTATCTTCAAAGCGGGTATCGGTAAATCCAAAACTTGTTTTAGCTACTAAATTTGGTAATAAGTTATACGATAATAAACCATTGGCTAAAAGGTCATTTGATTTAGAAAGGTATTTGCCTTCAAAATTTGCCAGTGGATTATTAAAAGTGCTGTTCTCCCAGTTTAAATTGCCTTCTGCATCATACAAAGCAGGAGCATTGGGCGCCAATAAAATAGATTGTTGCGTAATATCAATTCCAGGCTGATTGTTTTCTTGCGCCGTATATCCCATTGAAAAATTGATTCGAAATTTTTTGTCTTCGGATTCATGGTTGATGTTGGCAAGAAGATTTCCTTTTTTATAATTGAAGTCACCAAGGAAAACGGTTGTTTCTTTATGAAAATTACCGTTGATAAGAAATTGTGTTCGTGCTGAACCTCCTGATAATGAAGTCTGAATATCGTTGAAGACTGCTGTTCCTCCAATTAATTCTTTTTGCCAATTAGTATACCGATTTTGATCCCACGTTCCATTTACATCATAGTTGTTTGAGCCAAAGGGGATTCCATCATTAATAAATGCTTCTTTGCGCATCTGCAAATACTGTTGTGTATTCATCAAATCCATAAATCGGGTTACTTTGCCCAATCCCCCTGATACATTGGCGGTAAATTTAGTTTTTCCTTCTTTTCCTTTTTTAGTGGAGATAAGAACAACACCGTTGGATCCTCGGGAACCGTAAATTGCTGTTGCATCGGCATCTTTTAGCACTTCAATACTGGCTATATCTGCTGGATTAATACTATTTAACGGACTGGTTTGACCAGGAATAACAATGCCTGTTAAATCAGAGCCAACAGCATCAGAAGAATAGGGCACACCATCAATAATATAAAGTGGTCTATTGCCATCTGATCGCAAACTGTTTTGTCCTCTAATTTGAATATCAAAACCACCACCAGCTACTCCCGTATTTTGAGTAATGTTAACACCAGCCATCCTGCCTTGCATTGCAGCAAGTACATTGGTTACCGGTTGTTTGCCGATGTCTTTTGAGGTGATTTTTGAGATACTTCCCGTGCGTTCGCTTTCCTTGACGGAATAGTATCCCGCATTAATACGTACTTCTTGAAGCGTTGTGGCATCTTCTTGCAAAACGATATCAATCGTTTTAAGCGCATTGATTGGCATAGAGACCGTCTTGTACCCCATGAAGGAATAGACTAGCGTAGCAGTAGGGGAAGCCGCTATTAGATATTTCCCATCAAAGTCTGTAATGACAGCCTTATTTGTTCCTTTAATAGTAACAGTTACGCCTGGTAATGGGCCATTAAAATCTGTAACGGTACCGCTTACTTGATGGGTTTGAAGGTTGAGCTTTAGAAAATTGCTACCATTGTAAGCTAGGACAGGGGTAATGAACAAGTACAACCCTAAAATAAGGAAATACACTATTGTCCTACTCCCGTTGATTAATGAACTATTTTTCATAATTTTGGTTATTGGTTAGATGAAACATGCGTTTTGTTTTACTGTGACTCTCTATTTTGTTTGACGACAGGGGTAGAGAGTCTTTTTTTATGTGATGAGCCACAAAGGCGCTAAGGCATTAAGGTTAATTTTATTTAGTCATAGGCTTTAAAAGTTTGATGGTTGTGCGTTAAAGGTTATTAGTTACTGTAGCTTCTCAATAAGCTGCACCGTTTATTAATTGAACTTAGTATCTTTAAAAACGGCCTTTTAGATCCGTTTTAGATCTGGACGACTCGTTTAGGTAATTCTGCTACAAGCATAAAGCCAAAGAATTATGATTGTTATTAATGCCACTATTAAAGCGGCTTGTATTTGTTTGTAGTATTTCATAATATTGGTTGTTGGTTTGATTAAACATATGTTTTGTTATGACTCTCTAATCTGCACGAGGACAGGGGATAGGTTCTCTTTGATCTCTTTGATTCATTATTACCATTCTATCATTAGCAAGCTGTTTTTTTTGGTTTTATAGGATTAGTAAATAACCTGCACCTTGTGATAACTAACTCAAATTAAATTATATCCATTTTATTCAAAAGGTTTTTGGTGCAGGTGTTTAGGTTTAATAGATTATTAAGCCATAAATGGTTTTGTTAATTTTATAGTTGACTTTAGGTATAATAGCATGAATTCCACCAATATTTTTTAGATGAATATCTATTTTTTATTTTGG
>NZ_JAQWTM010000424.1 GCF_029242675.1 Flavobacterium sp. | reverse complement strand
AATCATTATCAAATTAATCCATGTCAAATATTAAATGTACTCTTTTCAAAGGATAGACGTTACTGCAACTAACAAACGACAATACCTTAGAAGTGTTAATAGTACAGGTACGTGCAACGTTATTTACACCCAAATAACTTAAAAAAATTTTACATGGATTAATTTGATAATGATTCTCTAAAACATGTTTAATATCACACGATATTGGCAATAACAAGTCACTAGCATTGTATATTTCTTTTCGCAATGTTAGGTAATTTTTATTTCTATTTAAATAAAAATCACCACCATGCATCCTTACAATCTTTTTAAAATTAAGCAACTTTCTATCTATGAACATTGGTTTAGAAGCCCAGTAAGAGTAAAGTAAGGTGTTATCGGAATCAAAATCTAAATCCAAAAAAAGATTCAAGCTACTTGTATACTCTATATATGCATTTAACCATCTAATCAATTTGCTTTTATCAGTGAAAACCTTATTTTTTACAAAATCTCTCAAAAATAATGATGACAATTTAAAAGTACTTAAGCCTTGTAACAGCCTTGAAAAACCGTTTTTTAAAATTGGCTGATGTACTGTTACATTCTTTGGAACTGTACGCATAATTGTAGATGAAAAAGGGTTGTAGGATGGAATAATTACAACCTTATGAAAATTTTGAGAAAGATAAAATAATTCATTCTCAAAATAAGTTTCCTTATCACCAAAGGGATATGAAGCTGTAAAACACACTAAAGTTTTTTCACACATTTTCGCCAATATTTTTTACATTAAACTGAGAAAAACAGTACAAGGAGCCAAAATATATCCACATGTAGGAAGTTAGTAAATAACTACTTTGAATCATAAAATTGACAATCATAGTTACTAATGAAACGACTAATATATATTTAACTTCAATTGTTCTGTTGTAGAATTTGTTATAGATTATAAATAGAATCGATAGAAAGAGTAGAAATACAACTATACCATATTGGGAAAAAATTTCAGCGAAAACATTATGAGGAGGAAGAGGGTTCCCTTTGTAACTCGTAGAATTTAAATTATCCATAAAATTCCCACCACCTACTCCAAAAAAATAGGAGTCTCTCAACATTTCAAAACCTGCAACAAATAGATCTGATCTTGTATTATCTTCATACCCTTTACTTTGCAATCTAAATAAAATATAGAAAAAAAAATCGCTATTAACAATATAATAAACACTTCCAGAGATTACAACCATTGTAATCACAATAATTTTGAGCAAAGTAATGGTTTTTTTAATGTTTTTCTTTAAATAATATAGAAAAAAAATTATCAAACTCAATAGTAAACTTAGTAATGCCCCTCTACTGCCGTTTGATATAACGATTAGGAATGTAGAAAATAATACAAAGACTAGAGTATATTTTAGGAGAAACCCTCTTTTATATTTCTCATTAAAATATATAGAACTTAAGACTGGGAAACCTATTGCCAAAATAAAATTATACAAATTATAGTTACCAAAAGTAACTGATGCAAATCTCTTAAAAACGCCTGTAGCACCAATTGCTGTTTGAGACTCAACAAATGAAACACTTAAATGTTTATCAAAGATTAGCTCGATATAAGCAATTGGAAGTGTAAGTAATATAAAGAAAAACCAACCCTTCCAAATAGAATAGTAAGAATCTTTAGCCAAGTAACCTAGGAATAAAAACTCAAAAAAAGTTAATAAATTTAATAATAAGAATAAACTACTATTGAAACCATCCTCAAAATTCTTACTCCAGAATAAGCATAGAAAAGAATAGAAAGCGGTAAAACTTGCAAACACGATCACCAATCGAATTTTGCTCCCTACTATTAAAATGTGCTTATTAAAAATAATAAAAGGAAATAAAATTATTGCGTATATACGGATTGGCTGAAAGGTACCACCATACAATCCGAAAAATTGAAGGATTACATATAAAACTAATAGAAAATCATAAATACTGGAACGCTTAAAAAGATACAAATTACAACTGTTTTAAGTGATTTACTATTTTTCGAAAGTACATTAAAGAAAAGATAGCTAAGAGTACTAAGACATTAACTGCTATTTTCACTAAGTGACTACTAACGATAAAATAATCGTTCAAAAACACGAACAAAGTAAATAATAGTAGTCCGCGGAAAATAGTATAAACAATTTCCTTTAAATAATCCGACATTTTTAAATTATTTAAAATTTTACTGATTACTACGATTTGATAAAGAAATAGAGACAAAAATGCAAAAATAGATTGCGCGATACAAACTCCTATAACCCCACCATAATATGCACCAATGAAAACAAATAGTGGGTTGATTATAAATCTCAACTGTGTCCATTTAAAACCAATTAGAGTTTTTCCAGTTGATACAATCAGAATACCACCTGAACAACTCACAATAGACGAACAAACTCCCCACATGCATAATATCTGTAAAATTTTGTAGTCAGTCACATAGTTAGGACCATAGAATAAAAATAATATTGACTTAGATAGTACCGCAATTGTTAAATAAAAGAAAGTATTAATTATCGTGATGAAATTCACAAACTTTAAAAATTTACTTTTAAAGTTTACTAAATCATATTGTATTGATGCAAAGACAGGAATCATTACTTTAGTTACTATCTGATTCAACGAGATATAGACTCTAAATACTAAAGTCTTAATAATTGAATAGACACCCATTTCTGCCATAGGCAAAACTTTGCCTAGGATCAAAATATCGATCTGAGAAGACAAATAATCAAGAACTTGTGAACCTGTTTGATAAAACCCTACAACATATAATGGTTTAGATTCTTGAAAATTAAAGTAAAATAGTAATGGATGTGATTTATAGCTGATTATAAAATTTAACAGAAGCGTTATTAAAGATGAGCTCAATAAGGAAAATACTAGAGTCCAAATACCAAAACCATTAATAGCTAGTAAAATATCAATTAACAAGGAAATCAATTCAGAGGCTATTTTAATAAAAGCTAATTCTTTAAATTTAAGATCTTTCTGCATAAAGACAGAGAACTGCCTACCTAACGTAGAAATCACAATATCTATTCCCATGATAGGGATTAAGCTTTTTAATAGAGCGTAACCGTAGAAGGCCGCCAAGTAAGGAGAAGCACAAAATATGATAACATATAAAACTATTGACAGAAATAGTCCACCCCAATATAAGCTACTATATTCTTTTTTAGACACATCTTTTTTAGACAATAAGGCAGTGGAAACCCCCAAATCTGCAAAAATATTAGTAAATCCTAAAACAAATAAAACAATAGCTACTAAGCCAAAATCAGATTTATCTATGTATCGTGTTAATACTGAAATACGTAACACATAAACCAAACTCACAACGATGAAGGATAAAGAGGTCCAAGCGCCTCCCTTAAACAACACACCTTTATTAGACTTTAACATACTTGCTATTTAATTGATCTAAAATGTAAATTAAAGACATCTTAGTATACGGTATTAAATCATAGACTACCATCTGCACTTCTCTCTAGTACTCCCTTAACATCGTAAAGAATAGAATTTTCTTTTTTCATAGCGCTGAAGTCAATACTTAAAAATTCTTCGTGAGCAACACCTAGTACAATTGCATCAAATTTTTCTAAAGGAAGTGAAGTAATGCTATCTAACTTGTATTCATGTGCAACTTCCACTGGATTAGCCCAGGGATCAAAAATAGTAACTTGTATACCATAGTCATTCAGAGCAGCAACTACATCTACAATTTTAGTATTTCTTACATCAGGACAATTTTCTTTGAATGTGATACCCAACATTAGTAACGAAGCACCCTTAATGGTAATTCCTCTCTTGATCATTAACTTTACTACTTGAGAAGCTACGTATTCGCCCATACTGTCATTTAATCTACGCCCAGCAAGAATAATTTCAGGATGGTATCCTAATTCTTGTGCTTTTTGAGCTAAATAGTAAGGATCCACCCCAATACAATGCCCACCAACTAGTCCTGGTTTAAAAGGTAAAAAATTCCATTTTGTACCTGCAGCTTCAAGCACAGCATGGGTATCAATATCCATGAGATTAAATATTTTAGCTAATTCATTGACAAAAGCAATATTGATATCGCGTTGTGAATTTTCAATCACTTTAGCCGCCTCTGCTACTTTTATGTTTGGAGCAAGGTGTGTCCCCGCGGTTATTACAGTTTTATACAACTCGTTTACTAAAATTCCCACTTCAGGAGTTGAGCCTGCCGTGACTTTTAAAATTTTTTCAACAGTATGTTCTTTGTCACCAGGATTAATTCTTTCGGGCGAGTAACCAGCAAAAAAGTCCACATTATATTGTAATCCTGATAATTTCTCTAAAACCGGTACGCATTCATCTTCTGTCACTCCAGGATATACTGTAGACTCATAAATCACAATGTCTCCTTTTTTTAGAACTTTAGCGACTGTTTCACTAGACTTATATAGCGGAGTCAAGTCAGGCCTGTTGTTTTTATCAACAGGAGTAGGAACTGTAACGATATAATAATTACAATCAGCAATATCTTCTAATCTTGAGGAACATAATAATCCATTAGTAATGTTATTAAAATCATTAACAAGAACTTCTTGTAAAATTTCATCTGAAACCTCCAAAGTACTATCAGTACCTGAACGCAAACTCGATATTCTTTTAGTATTAATGTCAAATCCTACTACTTGATATTTTGTAGCAAATAATCTAGCAAGAGGCAATCCTACATATCCTAAACCAATTATGGCAATTTTTTTCATATTCATTATATTCTAAAGTTCTTTTCTAGCTTTTTATACCGTAATTATTTTAATTCTCTCAAAAAGCGTCTAATTATCAAAAACGCCGTAACCATAAAACCAAAAATAAAACCTCCTAATAGTATTCCTTTAATGATTCCAAATTTTTCTTTTTTCAAAGGTAGAATAGGGGCATCTATAACTTGGATTAAAGGAGTTTCTTTCCTAAGAGTAACTTTCGCTAATTCGGTTTGCTTAACTAACTCAGTTAAAATAGCGGTATTTGCCTGCACATCCACTTGTCTTCTTGCAGAAGGTGCTCTTTTTACATTGAGCGCAGGATTCAAGTTGAATGTATTATCAGTAGCAACAGCTACACCGGTAATAGCACTATTTAAAGCTTGTCTTATAGAATCTGTCTGATGTTCTAATATAAGCATATTCTCCCTAGATTTTTTGCTTTTTGTATCGATATAAAAGTTCGAAACCTGCTTAACTAAATTTTCGATAAATAATTTAGCAAAAAGTTCATTAGTTGATGCCACGTCAATGTTTATAATTGACACTTTGACATCTTTTTGCTCTACATTTAAGCTTTGATTTGATAAGTCAACATATATCCTACCTAATATGCTGTCTTTAACCCTACCAAACTGTTCCTCTTTACTTAAATCGTTAAAGCTAATATTGCTAAGTAGTGAATCCTTACTCCAAGACTCTCTCCATCCTTGATCTTGAATATACATCTCAACTAGAGGAATTTGTTTCCCATTAGAGACAACATCACTTAATAATGCTTTCTCAACCATACTTCGAGATTTGAACAATTCCATCAAATTTGATCCTGAAAAAACACTACCTCCTCCTCCTCCTAAATCAATTCCAAATGAACTTGCTAGTCCCAATGCACCTCCTAACCCTCCTCCAGATTTATCATCTTCAACAACAAAGGTCAGCGTTGCTGTATAAATAGGTTTTTTTATTATAGAATAAGTCATTCCCAATGCAGCGCCAACAATACCTGCTATTAAAATAACCTTCCATTTTGACAGTAAATAGTTAGACCATTCTTTAGCTTTTTCAAGTAACTCCTTTAAGGATATTTCGTCGTTGTAACTATTATTATTTGTATCCATTTCTAGCTATTATTTAAAAGCGGTAATAATCAGCAAGGCTAAGCTGGCAATAACACTACCTATACTTACAACCTCTGTTGTATTTAGTTTTGTGGTTTCCGGTTTTTCTGGTACAATAATTTGTGATCCTGGAGTTACTTTTGGGTACGATTTAAAAAATAAGAAAGAATGTGTAACTGCGGCTTTACCATTTGGATAAATGATATACGATTTCTTTTTCCAAGCTTTAGCATCAAGTCCACCTACCGCATCTAAATAATACCTAAAACCTTTTCCTTTTATATATGGAATTTCAGAAGTTAACAAAACGTTACCAGCTACTTTTACCCCTTCATTAAAAGTGGCGACCTCAATTATATCACCAGGCACTAATCTAACATTCGTACTGCTTAATGGATTCTTTACAATTGCTTCCCAGTCAACTGGAATAATTGCATACTTAACGTCATCTTTCAATCTTTTTTCAATATTTTTCTGAATACTGTCGTTTACGCCAAGATTTAAATCAATATTTTCTACCGCTTCTATTTGTTTGGCTTGAATAGGTCTTTTGATTTTCACACCACTACTATTAGCTTGTGTGGTTAGACCTCCTGCTCTCTCAATAATGTCGGCTACTTTTGCTACTTTACTTGCTAAAACATACTTACCCGCGTAATGCACCGCGCCTACTACACTAACAGATTGTGGTTTTTCGTAGACTGCCATTTTTCGAATATTTATCACGTCAAATGGATTTAGTACAAAGTTTTTAACTTGCTCATTATTATCAGGTGTTATTTCTATATTGAATAATTCGGCCTTGTTCGGGTTATTGTTATCAATATCTTCTGAAACAATCATCCTTGCTATTTCCACTCGTTTTGATGCTGAACCACTTAGTCCGCCAGCTTGAATTAAAAGATCATTTAACGTTAACCCTTGATAAAAATTGTAAACACCTGGTTTTTTAATTTCACCATCAATTGTGATTTTGAAATCTTCAGTAAAATCTAGAATGGAATATACTGTAAGAACATCCTCCTTATTTAGAACAATATCAGCTTCTAAGTTTCCTGACAAAGCGTTTTCTAGATCAACATTGATGACTTCAGCCGTTAAGTTAGCAGTGATGCGCAATATTCTCGCCCTCTTATTATAAGCATCTTCTTTTAATCCATCAGCCTTAGCTATTAAATCAGAAACACGCATTCCTTCTGTAAATGCGTAGGTTTCCGGCCTAAAAACAGCTCCTTCAATAGAAATTCGATTTTCGAACCTATCTAATATTTTATTTACTTTGAAGATATCTCCTGCTTGTGGAATATATGTTGCAAACTCAGACTTACTGATGTCTTGTACTTTAAATTCCTTACTCGTTTTTTGTGTCACATTTACAGAAGCAGTGTAAGCAGATTCACTAAAACTTGATGCAAAACTTAATAATGTTGAGAAGGTTTCTCCTTTTTTCAATTCAAATATTCCAGGACGTTTTACCTCCCCTTCTAAAGTAACTCTTTTTGTATAAGCTGGAATTCGAATCACATCATTGTCTTTTATATTAACGTTTGCCGACTGATCTCCCTTTACCAGAAAATCATAAATATCAATGTATTTTATGACTTGATTATTTCTAATTAATTCAATATTTCTATAACTACCATTTTTTGACGGCCCACCAGCTAAATGCAAGGCATTATAAACAGAAGCTAGAGACGAAACAGAATAATTACCTGGTTGCTTCCCTCCAATAATTGTAACTTTAATTGTTCTAATTTTACCTAGGCTCACGCTAACTTGCGACTGACCAGAAGCTACGGTACTATATACGCCTGCGATCGCATTTCTGATTTTCTGAGTGGCAGCTTCAATTGTCATTCCTGAGACATATAGCTGCCCTACGGCATCAATTGCTATTTTACCTTCTGGACTCACTTTGATTGTGGCGTTGTATAATTGCACTCCATACACGCTAATTTGCAATTCATCACCAGGTCCTAAAACGTAATTTACTGGAGTTGCTAACTGTAAGTCAGGGGCGAAATCAAGGGTTGGATTATCAAAAAGTTCCGAACCAAAAATTAATGCGTTTTCGGTATCTTTAACTTTAACATTAGTTATTTCTAATTGCTGAACTGCTCCACCTGACTGAGCTGCAGTAGTATTTTGTAAGGCTGGAACGTTATTATTTGACAATCTTCCTTTTAACTTTTCAAATTCAGACGCACTCATTCCTTTTGCCAGTAAACCTGACTGCGCTTGATCAATCGTCATACCATTACTTGACAACTGAGATTGTATTTTAGCAATATCACTAGGTGATAAGGCATCTACATTGATCGTAGTAAGATCTCTAGATTGCAATGCACCTTGAGCTGCACTGTCATGACCCATTAATATCGATACAAATAGCAGCATCGCGAACATTATTTTTTTCATAAAATTTGTATTCTAAATTTCGGTTAATTGAACGGCTACGCCGTTGCAAGTCACAATAAGCATACTTACAACCCACATTCTCAGAAAATATTAGTATGAGTTTCGTAAAAAAAATATCTCCTGGTTTTTGGCAAATATAGCTAAAACGAAATTTTTAATAAAGCTTTAACACTACAATAATTATTAAAGACAAGATCAACTCACTATTAAACAATTTATCAACTACATAGCTATAGTAATATCACCTTATTTGGTTAGTACATTTTAATGTTACATTTATAAACATATGGTAGTTTTAACTCAATAATGATGGATTATCACGCTCTAGCATTCCGTAAACATTTTTGACGTCTTGAGAAAATTCTTTTTGAAGGATTAAATGCGCCGTATCAGTATAAATAAATATGGCATCTTTCATTCCTATAAATGAAGTAAACTTATCTGTACCTATAACCATATTCCTATTTTTGTCTACTTGGTGACCTATACTAACGAGGTAATCATAAACAGATTCAAAGGAACCTAAATCTGACCACACAAATTTTGAAGAAACCACCTTGATTTTTTTACTTCTTTCCATTACTGCATAATCTACACTGATAGACGGAATCTCCATTGAAGCATCAAGATCTATGACTCCATCAACATTTTTATCCCAAGCAATTTTAGCCTTTTCATATACTTTAGGAGCATATTTTTGTAATTCCTCTAAAAACACTGATGCTTTAAAACAAAACATCCCACTATTCCATAAAAAGTTCCCTTTGGCAATAAAATCTGATGCGGTAACTTGATTCGGTTTCTCTCGGAACGAAATTACATCATCTCCTTTTCTTTCGATGTATCCATATCCTATTTCTGGCTTTGTTGGAATAATACCAAAAGTAACAATGAAACCGTCATTTGCTTTAGTGATCGCTTCATCTATAGCTTCCTCATACGATTGCATGTCTCCAATTATGTGATCAGAAGGAGTAACAATTAAAACATCATAAGGATCAGAAGCAAAAGCAGCAAAAGCAATAGCTGCAGCCGTATTTCTAGGAGTAGATTCAATGATATCAACATAGCTTGTATCACTTTTTTCTAGAATTGCTTTGCTTAAATGGCAATTATCAATATTTCCAACAACCATTATTTTGTCTGCAATATTACTATTGCGATCTACAGTCATTTCGAATAGTGATTTACCATCAAATATTTCTAAATATTGTTTGGGTCTCGATTTTCTTGAAAGTGGCCAAAGACGACTACCTACACCTCCTGTAAGAATGACATGAGAAATTGATTTTTTTTCCATTTTTAAATAGTTTGTACATTATACAACGATTGCTCTACTTTAAACAATTGTTACTTATGATTTATTTTCAACACACAACCCATACTTTCTAAAACTAGCAAGTAATGGTTGTTATTTATTTCTTGTACTGTCGCTTTATGAGTAGCAAACGGACCTGAATCAACAGTTATCGTATCTCCAACTTTAATATTATCAACACTAACATCAAATTTTTCTGGCGCATCCAACCACTTTTTTATCACATGAATTTCATCATCTTTAACAATCGCTGGTTTTCCTAACCAAAATAAATAACGTACCACACCAGCAGATTGAAAAATTATATTACGGTCTTTGTCATCTAGACGCACAAATATATACGAATTAAAAAGCGGTACTTCTACTTTTTTCTTTCGATCAGACCATTGTTTTATTTGAATAATAGTAGGGCAATAGCATTCGATACCACTTTTAGACAATTGTTCAGCGACCTTTTTCTCCCATTTTGGCTTTGTATAAACAACATACCAGTTCATACTTTTTATTTTTTTTACTTAACTATTACGTTATGAACCAATAGCTTGGTACTTAAAACCTATTTTGATTAATTCAGCGCTATTCAATATATTTCTACCATCGAAAATAAAAGCAGGTTTTTGCATGTTATCGTATATTTTCTGCCAATCGTACGATTTAAACTCATCCCACTCTGTTAAGATTGCTATCGCATGTGCACCTTTACAAGCCTCGTAAGAAGAGGCAAACGATGATAAATAATTTTTATTTTGTTCTGCAGTTCTTGTGTCAAGATAATTGATATCATTCAACATTTTATCTTGCGATACTTTAGGATCATAAACAGCTATCTCTGCTTGCTCGTTAATAAGATCATCTGCTACATAAATAGCGGCAGATTCTCTAGTATCATTTGTATCTTTTTTAAATGCCCATCCTAAAAATGCAATTTTCTTACCGGAAACCGTGTTATACAATGTTTGCACAATATTACTAGAGAAACGCTTTTTTTGGTAATCATTCATAATAATTACTTGCTCCCAATAATCAGCTACTTCATTTAAACCGTACGATTTAGCAATATATACTAAATTTAAAATATCTTTTTGAAAGCACGACCCACCAAATCCAACAGAGGCTTTTAGAAATTTAGAACCAATCCTACTATCCATTCCAATAGCCTTTGATACCTCACTTACATCGGCTCCCGTTTTTTCACATAATTCAGACATCGCATTTATAGAGGAAATACGTTGTGCTAAAAATGCATTTGCCGTAAGTTTAGATAGTTCAGATGACCACACATTTGTGCTTAAAATTCTCTCTGGAGCAACCCAATTTGCATACACGCTCGTTAAAGCTGCAATTGCCTCTTGTCCTTCTGCTGATTCATCTCCTCCAATCAATATACGGTCTGGACTCAATAAATCTTCAATAGCGGTTCCCTCTGCTAAAAATTCTGGGTTAGATAATATTTGAAATTGAACACCATTCCCTGTATTGTCAAGGATGCTTTTTATCGCTTCAGCAGTGCGGACCGGTAATGTTGATTTTTCAACGATAATTTTATTTTGCTTTGAAACACGAGCGATTTGTCTTGCACAAAGTTCGATGTATTTTAAGTCGGCTGCCATTCCCTTCCCTTTACCGTAGGTTTTAGTAGGCGTATTTACAGAAATAAATACAATTTGTGCGTCGTCGATCGCTTGGTCCACATCTGTTGAGAAAAACAAATTACGTCCTCTAGCCTCTGCCACAATTTCAGCAAGCCCCGGTTCGTAAATTGGAATATTGTTGACATCATCATCATTCCATGCTGCAATTCTTTCTTCATTTAAATCGACAACAGTAACTTGTATGTGTGGACATTTTTGTGCGATAACTGCCATTGTAGGTCCACCTACATATCCTGCACCAATACAGCAAATTTTTGTAATTTTCATTTTATATATTTTAAATATCTTTTTCTATTTGAACAAATTGAAATAGGTCACTCAAGAATTCATGCTATTTTAAGTTAGCCCAATACCAAGCTACAGCCTCTTTTAAACCTTCTTGCAGAGAATATTTAGGTTTATAACCTAGCAAATTCTTAGCTTTATCAATACTCGCTAATGAATGCGGTATATCACCCGCTCTGTTAGGACCATATTCTATTTTTACTTCTCCAATTTCCGGATTGTATTCTGACAAATATTTTTTTAAATAAGTCATCAAATCATTTAACGTATTTCTATCTCCAAAAGCCGTGTTATAAACGGTATTTATTGCCTCTTTGTTGGTGGTATTCATCGCCAAATCATTCATTTGAATTACGTTATCGATATAAGTAAAATCTCTTGAATAATTACCATCTCCATTTATTTTTGGAGATTCTAATTGCATTAGCTGCATCACAAATTTTGGAATCACAGCCGCATAAGCACCATTAG
>NZ_JAQWTM010000419.1 GCF_029242675.1 Flavobacterium sp. | reverse complement strand
TCTTATCCATCAGCGGAACTGAAAGTTGAAAGGTCAGATATCAGAATTTTTACTGATGACCAATATGTCGCTGCAGGTATTGAAGTTGCAGATAGCGTTGCGGATTGCGATGTTTTATTTGGCGTAAAAGAAGTGCCTGTTGATAGTTTGATTCCAAATAAAAGTTATTTCTTTTTTTCTCATACCATTAAGAAGCAACCTTATAACCAAAAGTTATTGCAGGCAGTTTTAAAAAACAATATCGAATTATACGATCATGAAACAATCGTCGATGCTAATAATAGAAGGTTGATTGGTTTTGGAAGATATGCCGGTATGGTTGGGGCTTATAATAGTATTCGTGCATTTGGGTTAAAATTTGAGTTGTTTAAATTACCTAAAGCTGAGACTTTGGCCGGAAAAGACGAAATGGTACGCCATTTAAAAAGACTTGTTTTACCTCCCATTAAATTTGTAATTACGGGAACTGGAAAAGTGGGTGGAGGAATAAAAGAAATTTTAGACTCCATGAAGGTCAAGCAGGTTACGGTTGATAATTATTTAACTAAAAATTATGCACAAGCAGTCTATACACAAATAGATGTGATGGACTATAACAGGCGAATCGACGGTCAAGTTATAAACTGTAAAGACTTTTATACGAATCCAAAGGAATACGTTGGTAATTTTGAACGTTTTACCAAAGTGTCAGAAATTGTGATAACCGGACATTTTCATGCTAATGAAGCACCGGATATTTTAACCAAAGAAATGTTGCAAAGCAAAGACTGCAAAATTAAAGTATTTGGAGACGTTTCTTGTGATATTAACGGACCTATTGCTTGTACCCTTAGACCTTCAACTATTGAGAGTCCTATCTATGGTTATTTAGCTTCTGAGCATAAAGAGGTTGATGTGTTTCACCCTGCTGCGATTGTGGTAATGGCAGTAGATAATTTGCCTTGTGAAATACCTAAAGATGCTAGTGAAGGTTTTGGAACTATGTTTTTAGAACATGTAATTCCTGCTTTTTTTAATAATGATAAAGATGGCGTTTTGGCTCGTGCAAAAATGACCGAAAAAGGCCAATTAACACCTAGGTTTAGCTATTTACAAGATTATGTAGACAACATATAACAATCATTTTGGTTTTTATCGTTCATTTATCTCGTTGCAATACTAAGTTATTTGTATTGTAGAATTGCGTTAACCACACTTTTTTACTTTTAAAATTCTTATCATAAATATTGATTTTTTCGGTGTTGGTAGTTTTTATTTTATAAGAATTTTTATACAAAATTTAAATTTGTTTTTTTGTTTTTCTAATTAAAAGGTGTTAGTAGTTTGAAATTTCGTTTTTTTATTATAATTTCCCCACAGGAAAAACATAAAAGGAAGATTTTTACAGATTTTTTCTCATGATAATACATGAAATACAACTTATTTGCTAATATAAAAACCAAAAAACTAAAATAACCATAAATGAAAAAAATTTACTTTACTTTAATATTATCAATAATAGCAAGTTTCAGTTATTCCCAAAAAGATCAAATAAAACAAGCAAAAGTCGAATTAAAAAATGGTAATGAACAAGGCGCAATTGCAATTCTAGTTAAGTGGGAGTACCTAATGCTCAATGCCCCTTATGATGATAAATCAGAATTTTATAATCTAAAAGCTGAAGTTTACAAAACCTTAGCCGATAAAAATATTGATATGGTTAAGAATCTCGCTAATGCAGTTGATGCATACAATATCCTGCTCAGAGAAGAAAAACTTTCTAGCCAGTACAAGTACTCGACTAAGGCCTTAGAGTCCATAAAAAAAATTAAGACTGATTTACAAAATAGTGCTAGCGCTGACGTTAGAAAAGATAAGTTTAAAGATGGTGCAGAAAAAATGTATAGTCTTTATACTATAGATAAGAGAGATACTTTAAACCTATATTTATCCACCTCCTACTACATGAGTGCAAAGGACTATTCAAACGCCTTGAAAAACTATAAGGAGTTAGATAATTTAAATTACACTGGAAGCGGAATGCAATATTTAGCTAAGAATAACAGTAACAATTTAGAAGAACTTTTTGGCTCTTTGACCGAAAGAGATGCAGCAATTAAAGCTGGAAGTCACCAAGCTCCAAGAAATGAAAATTCAAAGTCTAAAAAGAATGAGATTTATAAAAATATTGGGTTTATTTACTCTTTGAATGGAGAAATTAGTCAAGCTGAAAATTTTTACAAAAAGAGTATTAATAATAACCCCAATTTCATTGAGCCATACATTGATTTGGCTTATCTTGGACTAGAAAAAAAGAAAATTATAAATGACAAAATTAGTATTTTAGGAACATCAAAACAGGATATGGTACTGTATGATGATTTAAAGACAAAGATGGATAACGAAGTTAAAATTTCTATCGCATATTTGGAAAAGGCTAATAAAATTGATCCCAAAAACAGTGTTGTTTCTGATTTATTATTAAAACTTTATAGATCAATGGATCAAATAGCAGAATATAATAATTTGAAAGCAAAAATGTAGTTTATCTTCTATTTTGTAACAAATCTAGAAATTTAGATGACTACTACTTTAAAATACAGTTAAGTAACTAAAGTTTTTACTATCACATTACAATTCTACAATTGAAATTGTTTTTAAAACAGTTTAAAACAGTACTTTTTACTTCAAAGCATTGATAAGCATGAATTTTTTATAATTATTTAGTACTTAAATTGAATCAGTGACTTCCCGATCTAATAAAAATAATTGTAGAAATCAATTAGATTCAATTTAAGTCATAGATTTAGAACTTGATTAAGACACAAAGCAGGTAGGCAATAGGATGAAGTAAGAAACAAATAGTACTAATTTTGAAAAAAAAATAGATCTAAAATAAGTATCGAGAACATTTTTAATTAGTATTGTTAAATACCTGTACTTGAATGATATTTCGACGGATTATTTGTCTTTAAATAAAGGAGAAGCAAATAAATTACTGAATGTTGATCTACTTTTTTTATACCATATTTTCTGGTTTGACCCAAGCATCAAAATCTGCTGCTGTGACGTATCCTAATCGTACAGCTTCCTCTTTTAATGTAGTTCCGTTTTTATGTGCCGTTTGCGCTATTTCCGCGGCTTTATAGTAGCCTATTTTTGGATTTAAAGCAGTTACTAACATTAAGGAATTGGATACCAATTCTTCAATTCGTTTGTAATTAGGCTCAATTCCTTGTGCACAATGTAGGTCAAAAGAAGCACAAGCGTCAGCTAACAATCTAGCAGATTGTAAAAAATTTGCAGCCATTACAGGTTTAAATACATTGAGTTCATACTGCCCCTGCATTCCGCCGACTGTTATGGTCATATCATTTCCTATTACTTGCGCACATACCATAGTCAAAGCTTCGCATTGCGTAGGATTGACTTTTCCGGGCATAATTGATGATCCCGGTTCGTTTTCAGGAATGTAGATTTCTCCAATGCCTGATCGCGGGCCTGAAGCTAACATTCGGATGTCGTTTGCTATTTTATTTAACGAGACAGCAATTTGCTTTAAGGCGCCGTGCGCTTCCACAATAGCATCATGAGCAGCAAGAGCTTCAAATTTATTGGGTGCAGTGACAAAAGGATGTCCTGTAAACTGTGCGATATAGTCCGCTACTTTTAGGTCATATCCAGCAGGTGTATTTAATCCAGTACCAACTGCGGTTCCGCCCAATGCGATCTCAGATAAATGAGGTAGCGTGTTTT